>CAJQOE010000058.1 GCA_905479885.1 uncultured Rickettsiaceae bacterium
ATTCACTAAACGGTTTTTTCTTTGGTGATCGCATATGTTATTTGAGTCAATTAATTTGACTAGAAGAATAACATTTTACTAGATTTTGTCATCGGTCTATTATTCATGCAACAAAGCCACCTAAGCTCGTTCCTTTCCAAACTTTACCAACAAATCCACCAGTAGGTGTAGGCACAGCAGTAACTCCTAAAGATGGTAAATTATCAAGATTAATAGTTTTAGTTGCAACTGGTCTATTAGAAGAGTCACCTAACCAAATCATACCATCAGTTAGGTTTGGTAATGGAATATCATTAGTTGTACTAATTGTTCCAGCAGTATTAAACATAAATCCATCAGCTAAAATACTCATAGCTTGAGCATTTGGCACTCTGTTATCAGGATCCTTTATTATAAAAGAAATATCAGATGGAAATGGAGTTAGTTTGTCTATTTCGTTTTGTACTTTTTGTAAATCTAATCTAATATCAATTAGGATAGGAGAAGGAATAGCTACGCCTTTTTTATTTCCCACTAATACATAATCAGGATCTGATAACACCCTGCCAGTTACTGGTGAGATAAAATTATGTAAAGGGTTAAACTCCATGTTCACGCTGTTAAATGCCCTAAGAAATTATTAATATTATCTGTATCATTATTAAAATGAGTATTTGCTGTAGTTTCCATATAATCTAGGAAAGCAACGTCACTATTATCTAGTTCAGTATCTAGATTTTTATCTAATTTTGGTTGAAACCTATAATAATATAATTGCTCTAATGTGTTATTAGCTCTAAACTTTAAGTTAAAATCAACTGATTCTTGTCCTCCTGTTGAAGCTATATCAAACAAAGAAAATATTCTAGCAACACCACTATCCGCATTACTTGTATCTTGCGCTTTCAAGAATGTACTAACCTCATCAAATCCCATCTCACCAATGCCTGTACCAAGTGAGAATACGCAAGCTCTATTAGCTGTTGGCTTTAAAGCTTTACCTAAACTTAAAGCTATTTCTGATGGGTTATTTTGATAAACTCCTCCATCTATATATACATGTTCTGGATTACCAAATTTATGAGAAGGAAGATATACAGGCGCAGCAGAAGTGGCACGAGCTACATCAACTATAGACTCATCCTTACCAATAAACATATTGCTATTACTATAGTTTGAGAAATTAACATAAGTACTAGTATCATCTTGATAGGCTGGAATTATAACTTTAGTTTTTAAATCCCTAAGTTTATCCGTACCAAAATTATCAACTAATACTTTGTTTAGTATTACATGACCATAATTACTATCTTGTGGATATCCAGTTGTTGGACAGGCTGATTTATAAAACGGATCATTTTGTCCAATTAATATAACTTTCTGAGCTATGCTGGGTCTATTTGAATCATAGCTAGTATTACATTGTCCTATATCAAGTATACTACGAATAGTAAATACCCGCTTAGCCTGATCCCTAAAGAAAGGCTCTAAATATTCAGGACTTCTTCCATATGCATAGCCAAGAGCTTGTATTCCACCAATGGAAGTGCCAGTAATTACATCAAAATATTTCCATAATTCATCAGATTTAATCCCCCATTGCTGAATAAATCTTTGTAAAAACTTTAATGATAAATAACCTCTAACACCGCCGCCATCTAATGATAATACTCTGACTGTATTTGTATCCATTTAAAATCTCCCAGCCTTTAATTTCATTTTATTATCATAATTGATTTTAGAACGCTTCATACAACGTTCCAAACTATAGCGTAGAGAATCTATGCAATGATTATTTGCATCTATTATTTTATCAGTAATATCTCCACTTCTTTCATCCACCTTGTATGAATAAGTGGAAAATTCATTAGCAGTATGTTTGCATCTTTCATGAATGATAACCTTATCAAAGGACTTAATATATTCAATACCATCTTCAACAGAACCTTTGCCTTTATCAGCAGCATATACACTAAATCCGTATTCTCTTTTATTAATATAGGATATGGTTTCTGGTCGTGCACTATCAGCGTATATAGCATTGCCTTTAATATCTGGTAATTGATCTATTAAAAATGGTCCAGTCTTATCAATCTCAAGTCCGATTTGAACTGCTTCATGTGTTATATACAAAATATTATTTACGATATAACTTCTAATACCAGCAGTTGGATCTTGAGAAAATCCAAAATCTAGGCCAAAGTACTTGTGTACTGATGTATTTTCTTCAAACTCCTGCACATCCCATTTATTTTTAAATACTTGGGCATCTGAATGTTCTAAACATTCACCTTCCCAGACATGACGATAATAGCCATAATCTCTAGCCTTATCTTTTTTCATTTCGTCTCTTAGAACATCTGGAAAGTATGGATTATCTTGATAATTGACCTTGATTCTATAAATATTTTCTGGCACTTCTTTAGGCTCTATGAATTCTTTATACAAAACATCTGTTTTATTCTTTGGATTCATAGCTATCCATATTTCAGAACCTTCTTCTCGAATAGTAGGCTTAATTACCTTCCAAGACTCAGCGCTTAATGTATCGGCTTCTTCTATCCATAAATGAGTTATACCTGCCATGGACTTAATACTAGATATATTATTGCGTAAGCCTTTAAATATAAAGCGACTACCAGTATGGTTATGAGTGATTTGATCATAGGTAATATCAAATTCATTTCCCAAATCTAACGCCTCTATACGTTGTTTTAGCAAGGAGTGAACACTATCTTTAATTGAATTTTGAAACTCACGACCGCATAATACCAAGAGTTTATCTTGTAAAGAATGCATGATCAATGAATCTGCTATTGCCCAAGACTTACCGCTTCCTCTGCCACCATAAATTACTTTATATCTATACGGTTTAAATAAGCCTGTTTGCCACTTTCTAATTTTAATCTTGTGTAGTTCCACTATCCACCTCTAAAACAAATCGTTTTTGTAATGTTTGGTTTGAAGTTTCAATAACTTGTTTCTCAGACCATTCACCTATAGCTTTTAACGAAAAAATAAGCGAAGTAGTGTCACCACTTTCATCAACCCCCATTGATTTATTTTCTAGTTTTTTTGATAATTTTAGTATTTTTTTAGATCTTCCTTTTTTATACTGCCGAGAAACCTCTGGTTGTCGTTTTCTAATAGCCAAAAAAGTATCTCTATCAATACCATAATAATCTGCTATCTGCCCCGTAGTAAGATGAGCTGAAAGCTCTTCTATTTCTACTATTTGCCCATCCGTAAGAACTATTTCAGGACGGCCGCCCCTATTTTTAGTCATTCAATTATTATTTTAAATTTAAGCGAGATAACGCCTTGTTAGATTTTCTCGCAAGTTATATACATAATATAACATTTTTTGTATTGAATTACAATTTTCTAAGACAGAATGGTTGATTAATAGTTGAGATTTAGTCACCATGGCCTTTTTAGTAGGAGGCTATGGTATTTATTAAATCACTCGACAAATTCGATGTAACTAATTAAAAATAGTTAAAATTTGTATTTAATGCCGCCGCTTATAGAAGAAGACATAAAGGATAATTTCTTTAAATCATTGGAATAAGTATAACCGTGTCTAAAAAAATGTTTCTTTCTTCCCTCTAGCATTCTAAAGATTTTGAATCCAATATTTGCATGTATATCAAGCTTCTGATTGTATTGGTACAATAATTCAGTATCAACACTTGCACCAGTGCCAAATGCTCTATGTGTAAAGCTTGTACCCTTTACATAATCATTTCTTAAAACCCAATCTGCCTTTGATAATAAATAAAACAAATATGCCTTTATTGTTGGTTTAAGTGATATTCTATCATTTATGGGGTAAAATATAGAAGCTCCTACCCATGGTGCATAATTATCAAAACTATATTTTGAAACTAATTGTGATTTAGAGTGAGTTTGACCTAATGTGTCATTAATGTAGCTATTAAAATATCTATTAGTTTTGTAATTTAGTCCATAATTTTTCATTTGATATTTAGTGTAATCCATACCTAAATAATAAGTAATTAGAGCGGAAGATAATTGTCGTGACACTCCTACAGCTCCTGATAGATCAACTATATTACCTTTTACTCTCGAAATACTTGTAGAGAATTCTCCTAAATTGTCCCAATCTGCATCTTTCAAAGTGCTGTTGTTTAAAATAATGCCATATTTCATTTGGCCAAGAAAACTGAACTCTCTATCTTCGGGTCTAGTCTCTATTTTAACTCCAGTTTCAAGTATATGGTTTTTCCAAGTAAGCTCTGATGCCTTGTTCTTTGTGCTACAAGTACCCATAGGTATTGACCATTGAAATACGTCGTATCTATATCCAGCAAATGGAGTAATACTAATTGTAGTATGACTAGTAGGCACACTATCAGCCAACACATTTAATGACGTTAGTATTATAAATAGCGTAATAAGTTGGTTTATTTTCATATATAAATTCTTCCTTATAATATTTGTTTACTTAAAAACAATTCTTTTGGTATCAACAAATCAATTCCACTATGGTTTTACATTTAGTTTAAAAAAAGATAGTTTTTACTCTAGATATAGGTAAAAGAATTAAATGTATCATATTCTTTAGTTATAGTAGCGTTTTTTTAATAAAACCATAAAAAATAATTTCAGCTTATAATAATTATATTTAATAGAGCTACAATACGCTTTTGCACCAGCACGACGTAAATGTTGAGCTTCTTTTTTAATTAAACTTTCTAAGTGTTTTTTACGCTGATCGTATTCATTCATACTGCAGCGATATTATTGTTGAGAACATATGTGTTCATTATAATAAACCTTTTTTGCTCAATTTAGAATCAGCTATTTTCTTCTCTGAAATACCTAGTGGGTCTTTCGAATATATCTCTAAAGCTTTATTAGCACTTTCTAAGGCTTCTTTATGTCTACCAAGTTTATTTAACGCAGCTGCTTTTTTAGAATAAATTTGTGGAAGATCGTGAGGAGTAATAGTTATTTTTAGTGCTTTATCACATGTTTCTAAGGCTTCTTGATATCGTCCTAGATTATACAAAGGACAGAATCTATTTAGATACGTTTCATCGTTAGTATTACTGCTAGGGTCGAGTTCTAAGGTTTTGTCAAAATCAATTATTGCCAATTCGTAATGCCCTAGTGCGCCATTTGAGGCAGCCCTAATATAAAGCGATAGAATATAATTGTTTTCAAAGGACAATGCTAAATTAGCACATTCCAAACTTTTACTAAATTGGTGTAGGTTATATAAAGCATGTGACTTTACCGCTAAAGCTCTGCTATTTCTTAATTTTTCATTCTTTACTCCATTAATTTTTAAAGCTTCGTCTGCGACTATTATGGCTTGTTCATATTGAGTATTCATACTCAATATATATGCTTTCATGATGTAAGCCTGTGAGAATTTAGGACACTTATTTATAACACAGTCAAAAAGTTCTATCGATTCTCTATATTCACTTTTGTTTTTCAATTCAAATGCTTTTTTATATAATTCTATACATTCCTGTCTATCTGAAGCGTACGTAAAAGAAGTGATTGATATACAACAGTATATTATAAATATTAAAAATTTTGAATATTTAAAAATCTTCAGTTTCACCATTGCTTCCAATTAATTCAGGACTAAAATATGTGTCATTATGTGTACCAGTTAAAGAGTCTAACATACTGCCTGCTTTTTTGTTAATAGCAGCAATACAATAAGCAAGATTCTCAACATCTACACTTAGAGCGGCATCGACAGATGCCACAACAAATACAGCTCCAACAGTAGCTTTCTTAACTTTATCAGGAGCTTTTTTTAACATTAAGTTAAAAAGCCTGTGTTCTGAGTATTTAACAAAACCAACTGACAAATCTCTACTAGCATCAACCATCATTTTTTTACAATGACCCCAATCGTCCTGACCATAGACCGCCACTGCCACCTCATCATTACCTTTTGTTTTTACCGCAAAAGCTTCAGTGTAATATTTAAACCCCTTCTTGAAGAAATTCAATACCCCCGAGGAATTAGAATGCTTTTCTATAGTTATTGCTAAGGACTCGTTAGGGCTATTATTAACAACAAAAGAAAGTTTTTCTTCACCAACTTTAGTAAGTAAATTACCCGAAACATCCAAAGTTTTTAAATGCGGAGCTCTACCCATATGAATATAATCAGCAACCCTGTTGATGTCTTGATCATCGATCTTATTACCGCATAAATTTAAATGTATAATATAAGAACCGTTTTTAAAGGTTTGATTAGCAGTTTGCACGCCGTAAAACAATGTACTAGACGATTGAACGTTACAATTACTAAATTGCAAATAATTTAATTGCGATGCATGATCAGTAAAAAGAGACCTAAATTCATTTAAAGAGTGGTTGTCTATATCACAATTATTAAAAACTATAGATTTTGTAGTGTTAGCAAATGATATGCCTTTATGCTTCATTTCCTTAGCTTTATCAGTTAACATCTTAACAGCCAAATTGTCATAAGATGTTGGTTGATATTTTTCTTTTACACCTTCGAATACAAAGGTATCCAAATTAGAGCTAGTTATAGAGTTGTTGCTATATTGAGTAAGTGGAATTTTCAGACCAGAACCATAGGACTGTAACTTCATCTCATCCTGCACATTACAATGATTAATATCAAGTAAACGACCTCTAATTATACCTGTAACTGTATTAAGATGTTGCTGTATAACTTGGTTAGCAATATCCATTGTATCGTTATACATAAGGATACTTAATACAGGGGCTTGTATTTCAATACAAGTAGCACGATCAAAGCCTGTCATCTGCGCGATTTGTTGTATACAGGATTCTTGGCTTTCTATACTTCGTCCATTTTGTTTATAAAAAGTAAATGCATGATTAAATGCTGTCTCTACTTTAGCGTCTTGAATACTTTTCATAATTTACTCCATATAAATTCATAATACTCTTCAACCATAAAATGAAATTGACGTCAAGGCAAGTTTTTAATAGACTGGATCTGCAGACAGGTTCTGAAACATCGTCTTGTCTGCACACTGGTTATGAAACGCCTTTTAGTTAAATATATTCTGTGTCCTAGCAACTTCTTCAACTTCCTTGAGTTGCTCTGGTGTGAATAATTTATCTTTGATCATACTCCTCATAGCATCTAGTTTTACGTCTTTTTTTTATTTTATTAAGTTGTGTGCTTAAATCATT
>CAJQOE010000059.1 GCA_905479885.1 uncultured Rickettsiaceae bacterium
GTGACCAACACTAGATGGTATTCGCATTTATAAGCGCAGTGTCCTTGTTTTCTTAATCTCATGCGCTGAACTATAACACGAAAACAGCGGGATTACTACAGCCATGGGGCAAGCCCCATGGTTTTGCGTTTGCTTAATAAACAAAACATAAAATTAACAAATACATCTGGTGTAAATTCTTTGTATAGCTTGCGAAAATAAATCAATATGATAGTTTTTATAAATTAAATATGAACTAGCAAGGACATCATGGCAAAAAAAATCATAGGAATATATCCAGGGACTTTTGACCCCATTACTAATGGTCATGAGGATATAATAGCTAGAGCGAGTGGAATAACAGACACATTAATCTTAGCAATATCTGCATCAACTGGCAAAAATCCTATGTTTTCTATAGAAGAACGTTGCGAGATGGCGAAATTATATCTAGATAAATATGATATTGCTTCTAACGTGGAAGTCATGCAATTTGATGGTCTACTTGTTAAATTTGCTAGTAAAGTTGGCGCTAATTTTATTGTCAGGGGATTGCGTGCAGTATCCGACTTTGAATACGAATTCCAGATGGCTTGCATGAATGCACGATTAGACGAAACTGTTGAAACTATCTTTTTACCAGCTTCTGAAAAAAATCAGTTTATTTCCTCTCGCTTAGTGAAAGAAATAGCAAGTATGGATGGTGATATAGCCGCTTTTGTAATACCAGAAATCAAAGAAAAATTAGTTACATATTACAAGGATAATAAAAAATGAATCGTTCAAAATGCAGTTTGCAAATAAGCCAGCATGTAATTAAAGAAAATTATAAGGCGCTGTGTAACGCCTCCTCAGCCAAAGTTGGTGCGTCTGTCAAAGCCAATTCTTACGGCCTTGGGGTGCAACATATAGCTCCCATTTTAAAACATTCTGGTTGCAAACACTTTTTTGTCTCCTCCTGTGATGAAGGCGTAGAACTACGAAAAATACTAGGTTCAGAAGCAAATATATATATACTTCTTGGAGTTTTTAAAAACGAGCTCGAAGCATTTCTGGAATATAATCTAATACCAGTTTTAAATCATTTAAGTCAAATTGAAATTTGGCAAGAATACGCCTCCAAACTCAACAGAAAAATGCCTTGTATTCTCCATATAGATACAGGTATGCACAGGCTTGGCATGCCACTATATGAGATTGAATCATTAGATGTTGCTACGGATATGTATAAACTAGATATTCTGTATATCATAAGTCATCTGGCATCTGCTGAAGACATCAAAAGTCCTTTTAATCTTGAGCAACTTAATAAATTCAAACAATATACTACAAAGTTTCCTGGAATAAAACGCAGCTTAGCTAATTCTAGTGGTGTTTTTCTAGGAGAAAATTATCAGTTTGACTTAGTAAGACCAGGAGCGGCTATCTACGGTATAAATCCCACACCTTACCTTGAGCAATCCAAGATAAAAAACCCTGTTAAACTCTTTGCTCCAATTATTCAAGTACACCATTTACCTCCTGGTAGTCCAATTGGCTATAACTGCACTTATATTAATAAAGCTACACAAAGTTGCCCAATTGCCACTATACCTATAGGTTATGCTGATGGTTTTTCTAGAGCTTTTAGCAATAAGGGAGAGGTATATATTAATGGTTTCAAAGCACCTGTAATCGGTAGAGTATCCATGGATCTAATTACTATTGATGTATCAAACGTTCCGTCTGAAGAAGTTTTTCTAGGTGCCTCTGTAGAAGTAATAGGAGATAATTGCACGCCAGATAAGTTAGCAAAAATTTCTGGAACAAATAGCTATGAAATCCTAACAATGCTTGGAGATCGCTATGAAAAAATATATAGTTGATGATTATTATAGTTATTGGATTTAAAACATGATTTCTACAATTCAAACATTAGGCAATAAATCTATCAATTTCACTAGACAACTTGGTGTACTTGGAATATTTGTGTCGAAAACAATTTTTAGTCTCACCAAGAGGCCCTTATATTTAGGATTAATTCTCAGACAATTAATTGTCATAGGCTATTACTCATTGCCCGTAGTTGCCATGACAGCTTTTTTCTCTGGCGCAGTGCTTGCACTACAAAGCTACACTGGCTTCTCACGTTTTTCTGCTGAAAGCTCAATTGCCACCGTTGTAGTATTATCTATCACGCGTGAGTTGGGGCCCGTGCTCGCTGGACTCATGGTAGCTGGTAGAGTAGGCGCTTCTATCGCTGCCGAAATTGGCACAATGCGCGTTACAGAACAAATTGATGCGCTCTACACTCTCTCTACTGATCCTATAAAATATCTAGTAGCACCGCGTGTAATTGCCGCGGTTATAACACTGCCTTGCTTAGTACTAATAGGAGATATAATTGGCGTGATGGGTGGGTATTTAGTGAGCACCTATAAACTTGGCTTCAACAGCACAAGCTACATTATAAACACAGCAGAATATTTAGAATCTATAGACGTCATTTCTGGATTGGTAAAAGCTGCTGTTTTTGGCTTTATTATTTCGATAATGAGTTGTTATCATGGATATTATTCTGACAAAGGAGCAAAAGGCGTAGGCTCTGCCACTACTGCAGCAGTTGTAAGTTCATCGATCATGATTTTAATAAGTAACTATTTAATAACTGAAATATTTTTTAGCTGATGACAAAAAACCTAAAATTTGAAATAAAATCATTGCATAAATCATTTGGCCATCATCATGTGCTCAAAGGGATAGATCTTGAAGTAAAAAAAGATAGTTCTTTAGTGATTTTAGGAGGATCAGGAACTGGAAAATCAGTATTGATAAAATCAATGATAGGGTTAATAAGACCAGATTCTGGGAGTATTTTATATGATAATAAGGAGTCGATCGGTCTCCCAGACAAAGACCGCTTGGCAATTTTAGAAAATTGCGGCTATTTATTTCAAGCAGGAGCACTATTTGACTCCTTAAGTGTACAAGAAAACATCACCTTTTTTGCACAAAAATTACATTCATTAAACAAACATGCTATCAAGGAACTAGCTAGTAACAAACTACACTCAGTCGGACTAACAGATAGAATTTTAAATTTGTACCCTTCTGAACTTTCTGGTGGCATGCAAAAAAGAGTTTCTTTGGCACGTGCAATTTGTACAGATCCTAAAGTAATATTTTTTGATGAGCCCACAACTGGGTTAGATCCAATCATGGCTAATGTCATTAATGATCTAATAATAAAAGTTAGAGATGAATTAGGCGCTACTACGATCACTATTACCCATGATATGGAAAGTGCTCGTAAAATAGCCAAGGAAGTAGCCTTTTTATATGACGGAAGTATCCTATGGTCAGGAGATATAAGCGAAATGAATAAAGCACAAAATCCGTATCTACAACAATTTATAAACGGAAGCACTCAAGGCCCTGTTACTGTTTGAAATCTATGTATTTTATTATTGACTTCGCCTATTTTAGGTATATACTGCATTCCAATTGTTTTAATATTTACGTGAGAATTTGCTGATATGTTCGCAGTTGTAAAGACGGGTGGAAAGTAATATAAAGTTGCAAGAAATAGCATAATAAAAGTCGAAAAAATCGAAGGCCAACCAGGTAGCAAAATAGAGCTTGATCAAGTTCTAATGCTTGGTGAGTCGTCTAAAGCATCTTTCATTGGTACGCCAATGGTAAAAGGGGCAACAGTAACGGCTGAAATTACTAGTCAATTTAGAGATGATAAAATTATTATCTTCAAAAAGAAGAGACGTCAAAATTATCGTCGCAAAACTGGTCATAGACAAGATTTGACTGAATTAAAAATCTTAGACATTGTAAAAAAATAAGGTAATAGGATATGGCAACCAAAAAAGCCGGTGGTAGTTACAAGAATGGTCGTGACTCGGCAGGCCGAAGACTTGGAGCAAAAAAAGGTGATGGTCAGGGAGTAATTCCTGGTAATATTATTGTACGTCAACGTGGTACAAAAATTCGCCCTGGAAAAAATGTAGGAATGGGAAAGGATCATACTCTTTTCGCATTGATTGAAGGCAAAGTTGAGTACCTAACAAAAGGGTCTTTCAAACTAGTCAATGTAAATTAATTCTACATATAATATAATATATAGTTAATAAAAAAGGGGGAAGCCGTTGGCTTCTCCCTTTTTTATTAACAACTCAAGCAAACTACCCCTTCTACAAAAGACATATAGCATCTGTACAATAGACCTATAGAGCTCCTGGATGGAAAATAAGATAAATGCAAGTGTTGGAACTACCCCTCTCTCTGCAAAAAATACTCACCTATGTATATAATGAGGAATGATATTT
>CAJQOE010000060.1 GCA_905479885.1 uncultured Rickettsiaceae bacterium
TTGCATTTTACGCGCCCATTGACCATCACCAGCATTAATAAAATCCTTGCCTAAACCAGTTGAGCCACGATAATTCACATTAAGCACTGCGTATCCACGATTTGCCAACCATTGTTCAGCAGAAGAAAATCCCCAACTATCTCTAGCATTTGGACCACCATGTACATTTAATACTAATGGTATAGTATGCGGTGGTATTCCAGCCCCATTATCAAGCCATCTTGGTATAGTTAGGTAACTTACTAATTCCAGACCATCTCGAGACTGAATTTTCACCGGATGCATTTTAGCAAAAGGTAAGTTTTCTTGCTGAGAGTTAGAAACAAATAAAAACTTAGCTTTTTGCTCTACTCGGTCATATAAATAATATTTATGAGGACTATCGCTATTTGAGAAGGCTACAATCCATTTATCATCTTCGTGCGATCTAGAAACAACTTCAACATCACCATCTTCTAGCTTGCTTAAATAATCTATATCTGCAGATATTTTCTTATCTAAGATCGTCCATTCTTTACGTAAATACTCAACTGCAACCCCTTGCACCATCTTGGTTTTAGTATCGACTAAGTAATCGTCAATATCTGCTCTTGCATCTGAGTGAATAACTTTACGAGTTGCACTTTGCAAATCCACTTCAATTAAAGCGGAACTATTACGATCCGCACTATCAATCATAAATAATTTTGTGCCGTCAGCTGAAATATGCAATGGGTTTGTAGTTAACATATCTTCAACAGCGATAGTTTGGAATAATTTGGGCTTACTTGTATCTCCATTTTCAAAAAGATAGATCTCACTTTCTCCGCTTGGTAGCATCTTATCACCAACACGAATATTAAAATTATCATCAGCTATAAAGTGAGAATAATTTTCAGTATTTGCATATATTAATTCTCTATTGCCCGTATCAATATTTACTTTATAAATATCAAAATATTCAGGCACGCGGTCATTTAGACTAATCAGCATTTCATTCGGGAAGTTGCTACTTAATTTTAATACCGATGCACGCACGCCTTCTGTTGGGGTTAGATCAACTTGTTTTAAATTTTTAATATGCACAGAATAAAGACGCCAATTCTCGTCTCCTTTTTTATCTTGGGCATAAATTACATGCTCGTTATCTTTGGCCCAAAAATATCCTCTGATACCTCTTTGTTTTTCATCTGTAATTACTTTTGCTTGATGCGGAGATGATACCGGTGCCACCCAAACATTCAACACGCCGTCCTTTGGGGCTAAAAAACTAATGTTTTGACCATCATTACTAATACGAGTTGCGATATGGTCTGGATTACCAAATAGCACCTCTCTGGAAATTAATTTATCTTCCGTCATTCGTTTCTCTCCTGAATTAATTACATTAACTTTATTGTCCGCAAAAGAAATATATAAAATTATGAATACTATTAATAAAATAGTGGTGATAATCCATTTAACCATAATCTTAACCAAACACTTTATTTAAAATATCTTGATGTATCTCATCTATTGTTTTATCAACAGATTCTATTGATAAAAACCTATTTTTATCTCTTGTTTTTATACTCTTAAAACGATCATACACCTCTTTGTGAAAAGCAACATTCTTTTCTTCGAATTTATTAGCATCACCACGTATTCCTGCTCTTTTAAGGCCAATCTCTGGAGGGATATCCATAAAAAAAGTTAAATCAGGCATAATACCACGCGCATCGTATTCATGAATATCTATTTGCGGATGGCTAATATTTTCAGCTTCATTGTCATAGCTCACTGTCATTAATTTTTCGTGCAGCTCATAAATATCATCTAAAGTAAGCCCAGATGAGCCAGACTGATAACAAGCAGTTGAATCAACAAAACGGTCGCATATAACCCAGCTACCATCAAGCAAACCTGGTATAATAACTTTGTTGATATGCTCATAGCGTGCCGCCATAACTAACATCAGTTCAGACATCGGCAATAATTCTGAATAAACCAACAAATGGCGAATTTTTTCGGCCTCAACAGTGCCACCTACTTCTCTAGTGTGTATGGATTTTATGCTTTTAGATAATAAATACTCATGCAACATTTTGCTCTGAGTAGATTTACCGCTACCTTCTCCACCTTCGAAAGTAATAAATTGTGGTCTTTTAAAATTTATCATTTATCTCTCTGTTCTACCCTCATTCAAGTATTCATTAGAATTCATTTCATTTAATCTGGAAATAGTACGTATGAATTCTTCTCTTTTTTTACCCTTTTTATAAATCTGATCAGGCTCAGTTTCTAGCTCTATAAATAATAATATTTTATAAAAATATGCATTATCAATAAAATTAATAAAGCGCGTAATGAGATTCACCTCATCTTCTGCAATTGGCCTTACTGACTCTAATATAATTATTTTAAAACGCTCACAAATTGCTACATAATCAGCATATCCCAAATCACGTTCAAATAGCTCCTCAAAATTGGTAAATAAACTATTTTGATGGGCTGATACAAAAACAGTTTTTCTACCAAACACTTCTATCTGTGCTTCAGATAGTTCTGCTGTCTCACAGAGCTCTTGTTTTGTTTTTTGAATTTTAGCGTGTGTATGAGAGGTGGCAGGATACAGCACTCTTTCTTTAAGGTTAGCTAAAGTAGCATAACGATAATCTTTATCTGTATCTAAATGTATAACTTGAAAATCTTGCTTAATTGTTGCAATAAATGGCAAGAATGATTCTCTCTGCAAGCCATCTAAATATAAATTATCTGGAATAGTATTGGTGGTTAAAAAAATAAAAACATTACGCTGGGCTAATTGCTTAAATAAACGCATGATAATCATTGCATCTGTTATGTCTTTTATTTCAAACTCATCCATACAAACTACTTGTGATCGATCAGCGATATCAGCTGCTAAATCTTGAATCAACCTATGAGCGGATTTAGCTTGCAATTTATGTAGTTTT
>CAJQOE010000061.1 GCA_905479885.1 uncultured Rickettsiaceae bacterium
CATATCCTTCCAATATTTTGGCTGTTACTTTTACTAATAAAGCCTCTAAGGAAATGCAAGAGCGAGTTAATAATATAACGCACGCTGATGGACTTAATATCGGAACATTTCATTCTATCGCTGCAAGAATGCTTAGATCACATATCAACCTGCTTAACCTAGATTTAAGCAGTTCTTTTACAATTATAAATCAAGATGATCAAGTAAAATTGCTCAAAAATATACAATTGCAGCATAATATCGATATAAAACAATACGCCCCTAAAATGCTTCATGCAATAATTTCTCGTTGGAAAGATCAAGGCATTATCCCCGAGAAATTAAGTGACACAGATTTTATATCCCCAGCACATAAAATAGCAAAATCAGTATATACTGAATATCAGAGGCAAATGCATGCTTCAAACGCTGTGGATTTTGGCGACTTGCTACTTTATTGTAACCAACTTTTGATTAATAATCCTGATATTTTAGAGCATTATCAAAACAAATTTAAGTATATACTAATTGACGAGTACCAAGATACAAACGCTGTACAATATATATGGGCACGTATGCTTGCTAGTAAACATAAAAATATTTGCTGCGTTGGTGACGATGATCAATCTATCTATAGCTGGCGCGGAGCAGAGGTAAAAAACATCTTGCGGTTTGAAAAAGACTTTCCCAATGCGAAAGTAATTAAGCTGGAACAAAATTATCGTTCCACTCCTTATATTTTAAAAGCAGCATCCAGTGTTATAGCGCATAATAAAAACAGGCATAGCAAGGAATTATGGACTAATCAGGAACCAGGAAAAAAAATTCAAATTATATCCTGCTGGAACGACAAAGAAGAAGCTAGGTTTATCTCTACAGAAACTGAGAAATCTATTAACTCAGGGCTTTATAAAGCACGACAAATAGCTATCTTAGTGCGAGCTGGTTTTCAAACCAGGGCTTTCGAAGAAGTTTTTATCAGCAATGCACTTCCTTATCAGATTATCGGCGGGCTTCGTTTCTATGAACGCATGGAAGTACGCGATCTTTTAGCTTATATAAGGCTAAGCATGAATAATAATGATAATTTAGCTTTAGAACGAATTATAAATGTACCTAAGAGATCTATTGGCAACGTAACGTTAAAGAAGATTAAAGATTTTGCTAGCGAACGGGAATTATCTGTATTTGCAGCACTAACGCAAATGTTACAAGACAATGTCTTCACGGGCAGAACAAAAGACAGTTTGCAACATTTTGTAAATCTAATCATTTTGGCCGGTAAAAAATATGAAAATGAATCAGCTTTTGAGGTTACTAAATTTATTCTAGAAGAATCCAAATATCTTGCAATTCTCAAAGCTGAACAAACCGAAGAGTCTAGAGCACGAATTGAAAACATCAACGAGATGCTCAAAGCCATAGATGAATTTGATAATATTGTTGAATTCGTTGAACATTCAAGCTTAGTGATGGACAATGAAACCCTAGAGTCTGACTTTGGCGGTACAGTAAAAATTATGACTTTGCACGCAGCCAAAGGTCTAGAATTTGACTTGGTGTTCCTACCAGGCTGGGAAGAAAATGTTTTTCCACACCAAAAAGCCCTATCTGAAGAAGGGGAAAAGGGGCTAGAAGAAGAACGACGCATCGCCTATGTCGGTATAACTCGTGCCAAAAAGGAGCTTTATATTACCTATGCAGAAAACCGTAGGGTCTTTGCTGAAATTCTAAATTCGATCCCGTCACGCTTTTTAATGGAAATACCCGATGTGCTATGTGAAAAACATTCATCAACTAATCGCTTAAATTATATGGGCTCTAGACATAATTTCTCTATGCAACCCAATAAAGTAAAGACTCCTACCCAGATCGACACTTCAGGTAAAAAACCAGGCAATCGTGTTTACCACCAGAAATTCGGCTCTGGAATTATCGTGCGTAAAAATGGTGATAGCTTAGAAATTGCTTTTGAGAAGCTGGGGCTTAAAACTATCAAAGAAGATTACGTGGAAGAAGTATAAGCAATCAACTGTAGAGAATTTTAGAACAAAGCCTTTTTAATCTAGTTTAAAAAGTTCTTTGATTCAAACGCGCTTGAATCACATTTGCTATTATCATAATAGCAAAACCAATAATAGCCAGCATCGAAGCAGTTGGTATTATCGAAATACTAGTAATGAAAGCTTCTGGGCTGTAGGATTTTATACCATTAACCATGGTTCCATCCCATAATTTGTCTAGAGTCATACCGATTGAATTGTGGAATATCCAGCCGAAAGTCATGATGATCATATTTACAACGGATGCTGCCATACCACTGCGTTCTTCAGAAACAAAAGTAGCAATTCTTGCAATAATTACTACCTGATAAGAGCAAAATATACCAGTTATTACACATGTATAATATAAATAATCTGTAGTAGCTTTGCCGCTTAATAGATAGATAAAACAAAGTATCATTACAATCCCAGAGAAAATGGTTACACCGAAATACCATCTGGTTTTATCTGCAATATACGGTAAAATAAGGCAACCAACACACATACCTAGAAATACAGATAAGGTAATGGAGTCTGCCATTGTTTTTTCTAGGCCATAAACGCTTATCATAAAAGCGCTTCCCCATGCGTCAGCAAAACCTTCCAAAGGTCCAACCATTAAACCTGCGAATATACTAGCAAATAGCAATCTATAATTACAGATAATCGCTTTAATATCAGTCCAAATATTGCTATGAGAAACTTCGGATACTGAAGCTGGCAGTAAGAAATATGTTAATATAGCTAAAATAACCCCGGTATATAGTAAAACACTAAGGGTCGTATCAATACCAATAGATGCAATAATTCCAGACATAGGCGTGCTTGCGTATACAGCTGTAATTAAGCCAAGTGAAACCATTATACCAAGCATCATTGCGAATTTAGTTGGGTATAAAATACGGAATATTTGTAGCGCGCCTACGATGGCAGCAGATGAACCAATACCTGTGAAAACTCTTCCTAGTACTACAATCCACCAAGAGTCACAATAGATCATTGGAGCTAAGCCAATAGCAGTGCATCCTATGCAAATAGGTATTACAGTTTTAGCACCAAAGCGGCTTAGTAGTATCCCAACTGGAATATGCACCACAATATATCCTATATAATAAATACCAGCGAATGAGCCAAATTCAGCAGCGCCAATACCATATTTACCCAGTATTTCTGGCATAATTATATTTGGTAAGGGCCTTAGAATATATTGATAACAATAGAACAAGGTTATGCATGACCATATTAATATGGAAATAAATTTGTTCTTTTCTTCAATTTTCATTTGAATTTATCCTCGAATGGTAGCTAACCCTACAGGGTATAATAATCTAAACATAGATCTTGTAGGGTTTATTTTAAATGCGCGTAAGTTTAATAAACTTGTCAAACATAGTCAAGATGGATTTGTTATAGCCCCATGGATTTGGGCTTGTAATATTTTAACCATAAATCGATCATCAGCTTTGTAATTACTAAGGCAGTATACATTGAGGCAAGGATACCAATAGTTAGAGTTACGGCAAATCCCTTAATAGCTCCGACTCCAAAACTATATAGCAAGAAAGCTGCAATTAACGTCGTAACGTTTGAATCTGTAATAGTAGCAAATGCTGAATCAAAGCCGACTTTAACGGCATATAAATTAGAACAACCTTTGTCAAGCTCTTCTCGAATACGTTCATAAATTAATACATTGGCATCAACTGCCATCCCAATAGTTAGGATTATACCAGCAATACCTGGAAGAGTGAGGGTGGCTTGTAGCATTGAAAGGAGGGCTAATATATAGAGTAGGGCAATGACTAAAGTGATATTGGCAAAGATGCCTAATATGCCATATGAAAGCAGCATAAACACCACAACGAATAGAAATCCAACTAATGCTGCCAGTTTTCCAGATTCGATTGAATCAGCGCCCAGGTTTGGTCCTATACTTCTTTCTTCTATGATTTTCAATTGTGCAGGTAGTGCGCCAGCACGTAAAACTAAAGCAAGTTCAGTTGCAGATTCAACAGTAAAGCTACCAGAGATGATACCATCTCCGCCAAGTATTGGGTTGTTGATTACGGGAGCGCTCAATACGGCGCCATCAAGTACAACTGCCAAACGTTTTCCGCGATTATTAGACGTTGCTTCGGCAAATTTTTTCGCACCTAAATGATTAAACGAGAAATGTACTACAGGCTGAGCTTCTTGGAATTGAGCTTGGGCATTATTAAGTTGATCACCACTAACAATCACCTTGTTTTTGATGACCATTATATCAGACCCAGGATCTTCGGATTTAACCACTTTTGATCCAGGTGGCACGTTCCCATTTCTAGCGCGCTCCAGGTTGGCTCCTTCATCTACTAGGTGGAAAGTCAGCTTGGCTGTTTTACCTAGGATTCGTTTCAGCTCAGACGGGTTGTCTTCGCCTGGTACTTGTAATAAAATATCTTTTACACACTGGCGCTGGATGTTTGGTTCTTTTGTGCCGGTACTGTCAACACGCATACGAATAATTTCAATAGACTGATCAATGACTTTGTCTTGTAGTTGATTTATTGCATACTCGTTATAAAAAAGAATAATAGAAGTTTCGCCTTCTTTAGCTACAGATAAATTAGGGTCAATATTTCTAGCTATTTTTTTCAAGGATTTGAAATCTTCTTTTGAGCGGAGCTCAAATTTTACATTATTTTTAGAGATTCTTAGGTTCCTGTAGCCGATTTTATCTTCACGTGCATATTTTCTGAAACTTTCAGCAATAGAATTGCTAACATCATCCATGTAACTATCGAAGTCAACGCTAAGAAGTAGGTGCGAGCCACCGCGTAAGTCGAGTCCTAAATTGACTTTATCTCCTGGTAGCCATTCTGGGCTATCATCCATAAAGTTAGGCAGTACATAAATCGTAGCGATTATTGTAAATAAAATAGAAGTAATAATTTTCCACTTTGATATTTGATGCACAGCCCACTCTCTAATTTAAACAAAATAATTTAATTATTTTTTTGTAATTTTTGTTTTTGATGTTTTTTCCTTTGGGGTATTACCAGATTTAACATCTTTCGCAGTTTCTTTATTGTTTCTACTAATTATATCGGCAATAGAATTTTTAAGCATTTTAACTTCTACGTCCTTAGAGACTTGTACCATAATTGTATTATCACTATCATTTATTTGGGTTACTTTGCCAAACAAACCAGTATTTGTAAGTACTTCTTCACCTTTTTTTACACCAGAAACTAACTGTGCTTGTTGGCGACGTTTTTTTTCTTGTGGTCGAATAAGTAAGAAATAAAATACTACAAAGATTAATACCATTGGTACTAAACTTGTCCATCCAGACTCTATAGGCGGAGGAGCAGCTGTTTCATTTGCGGAATCTTGAATAGTTATTGTGTCAGTATCAGCAAGCGCGTTTTCTATAAACATTATGTCCTCATTATGAATTTATATTTGTATTATACAGAGTTAGTTGTTTCTTTCAATTCCTTATTATATAACTTATAATATTCTTTTTGCAGGTTTAACAATTCAATATGAGTGCCTTGTTCTACGGTTCTACCTTGCTTCATCACAACTATTTGATTAGCGTCTGCTATACTGCTGAGTCTATGTGTGATAATTAATGTAGTACGACCTTTTCTTAATTTTGCAATAGCATTGATTATTGATTGTTCCGAGCTTTGGTCTAAAGCACTAGTAGCTTCATCTAATAACAAGATAGGAGCATTTTTTAAAAAAGCTCTGGCAATGGATAATTTTTGCTTTTGTCCACCAGACAAGGTGGATCCAAATACACCAATAATAGTCTCGTAGCCTTGAGGTAGTGAGTTTATAAATTCATGTGCATCTGCAGCTTTGGCGGCTTCTATGATTTCTGATTGAGAGGCCTTTTTAGTGCCATACGCAATATTTTCAGAGATGGTAGAGTCGAAAAGCAGAGTGTCCTGAGTCACCATGGCAATTTGGCTACGTAGATGTTGTAAGGATATATTTTTAATATTTTCTCCATCAATGTTAATTTCACCTGTAGTAGGATCAAAAAAACGCACTAATAAATTAGCTGCTGTTGTTTTGCCACTACCAGATCTACCTACAATGGCAAATGTCTGTCCAGATGGAATTTTAATATTAAGAGATTCAATACCCGTTTTATTGTTATCGAATTTAAGCCCTACTTGTTTAAACTCTATTTCAGGATGTAGCCATTTGGGTTTTGTAGGGTTTTGTATATTGTGGATTGTGGGCTTTAAATCTAATATATTGAACACACGATTTGCAGCGGCTAGACCTTCTTGTAAATTGACATTTAATGCCACTAGGCTTTTAAATGGCCTGTAAGCGGAAACAAAAGCCGTGATAAATGCGAATAAGGCTCCAGTAGTCATATTGCCTTCAATTACAGAAAATCCGCCATACCATAATACGCAGGCTACAGCGATACCGCTTAGTATTTCCATAATAGGGGAGGTTAGAGAGTCAAACTTCGCAGCTTTTTTATAAAACTCTAATATGGTATCTGTAATTTTTTTTGCTCGCGCAGCTTCTATTTTTTCTGTGCAGAATGATTTTATGATCTTGATGGAAAAGAACGTTTCATCTAAACGAGAAGTAAAATGACTTAATTCTTCTTGGGCATCTCCAGTCACGGCTCGCATTCTTCGGCCCAATTTTTGTATCGGATAAATTGCGAATGGAAATGCAAAAAATACAAATGCAGATAAAAATGGTTCAAGGCTAAACATTATTATTATCAAGAATAATACGAATAAAAAATGTTTAGCACAGCCAACTAACATATTAGATACTGCGCCGCGCATAAGAACAATATCATTAGTAAAGCGTGAAATTAGACGACCAGAAGATTGTGATTGCAAAAACAGAAAGTCAGCAGATAGTAAATGCTCGTACATGCGCATTTGCATATTAGTTAGTATTTGTTGTCCTATATACTTGATTATATAGCTTTGAAAATATTCAGCTATACCTTTAATAGTGTGAGCAGCTAGTATCGCTAAGGGGATAAGAATAAGCATTTCGCGATCATGCGTCATAAAAACCCTGTCGATTGCTGGCTGTACTAACCATATAATAGCAGCTGCACACAAGGCTGATAATACCATAAATAATATTGCAATTATCACCTTTCCT
The DNA here is from genome assembly GCA_905479885.1 of uncultured Rickettsiaceae bacterium. Taxonomy (GTDB): domain Bacteria; phylum Pseudomonadota; class Alphaproteobacteria; order Rickettsiales; family Rickettsiaceae; genus Megaera_A. The sequence continues at coordinate 7,164 of CAJQOE010000061.1, forward strand.
TTATAGGGGGCTACATGTTCTTGCAATAACCTTTTGATAACTAGCTTTGATGCTAACTTTCTTTCTAATGACAAAAAAGAACTCCAATTTCAGTGTAAGAAAAATCGTATATTAGTGTTTGAAGGTACTAATATCAAGCAAAAAACAATTCAAAGCTTTTGTGATTTAAATATCACGACTTAAATTTCAATCTAAGCAATATCCAGCTGACCTTATAGTTTTGATTAGCGGGTATTGATCTGTTTCAAGTTTCATTAAAGTTCTAATTCTATTGACATGTACGTCTATTGTACGGTGCGCTATATCTTTGTCAGTTCCCCAAACATAATCAATAATCTGGCGTCGTGAATATATGTTCTTTGGCTGTTGCACAAATAATTGTAAAATTTTAAATTCTGTAGGACCTAGATGTACCTGCTTTACATTTCTATAAACCCTATAAGTAGATAGATCCATGCTAATATCATTATATTTTATGATCTTATCCTGGAATATTGGTTTTGATTGTCTAAGCAAAGACCTAATAGTAGTCATTAGTTCATTTGGAGTAAAAGGTCTAATTAAAGACTCCGAATAATTACTATTACTGATCACACTATGTGCAGACTCACTTTGCTCCATAAGAAATAATATTGGCAGGTCGCGCATGTTTTTCATTTTTCGTAACTGAGCCGCTACTTCGTTGGCAGAGTTGTTTGGAATTCTAGAACTTATAATTGCTACATTAGGTGGATTTACTTCAGCTGAACGAATTGCAGATTCAGCGCTGCGCGCGCGCGTTACATCAAACCAATAGCGTTCTATAGCATTACATAGATTTGCATTCAAGCTTTCGTCTGGTTCAATGACTAAAATTTTTGGTGGTAATTTATCTGACACTTTTTGTACTCTCTGGTTTTGAATTGTTATTTAAGAAGATATTATAGTTCTTTCATACTTTACAACCAAGTGAAACACAATTAATAAAGTGATTTTTTTATATATTTATGGCTATTTAAAGACATATTTTGTATTTTTGAGAAGATAATGCTTGAATAAGGAAGTTTAAATTGGTATAAATGGCCATATTTTTAAAAGCAGTTATTAATTGGAGACGCTTTATATGGCATTTTATGAATCCATTATCATCATCCGTCAAGATGTTTCTTCTATAGAAGTTGACAAGCTTGCGAATGATTTTGCACAGATAGTTAAAGACCACGATGGTACAGTTATTAAAACTGAATATTGGGGATTAAAACAACTTGCATACGAAATTGAGAATAACAAAAAAGGACATTACTATTTCATGGGAATCGAGGCAAATAATGTTTTGCTCGCAGAAATGGATAGAAAATTAAAACTTAGTGAAAGCGTAATTCGTTCTTCATTAATTAGGGTGGATGAGATTAGTAAAGATCCTTCTCCTATATTAAAAGCAAAAAGTTCGGATGGCGAAGAAACCGTTGATGTTACAACTAACAAGTCCTCACCGCGCATATTTAAAGATACTAACAATAAAAAAGATTAGATTTAATGGCTAAAGAATATAATTCAGAACCAATGAAAGCAGTAGACGGCGATAAAAACAGCACAAAGATGTTTTTTAAAAAGAGTAAAGGTTGTCCTTTATGCTCTTCTTCATCCCCTGCTATAGATTATAAAAACCCAGGGCTTTTAGAACAGTTTATTTCTGAAGGTGGAAGGATGTTGCCTAGTAGAATTACTAATGTTTGTGCTAAGCATCAAAGATCTTTAAAAAAAGCTATTAAACATAGCAGAGTTATTGCACTTTTGCCTTTCGTGTTTTTGCGTAAGTAGTTTTAGTTGTAATTTTAAATAAATTTATTAACCTTAATGTATTAAAATTATGCAAGTTATTTTAGTTAAGCCTGTTAGAAAATTAGGCCAAGTCGGAGAAACAGTTACTGTAGCAAATGGTTATGGTCGTAATTATTTAGTTCCACAGGAATTTGCTATTAGAGCAACTAAAGAAAATATAGAAAAATTTGCTGCTATACAAAAAGATTTAGAGGCTAAGAATTCTGAAAATAAAGTAGAAGCTGAAAAAGCTGCAAAGCTTATTGAAGGCAAGCATATTGATTTTGTTACTCAGTCTGCAGCAGATGGTAGATTATTTGGTTCTGTTAGTGCAAAGAGTTTGGCTATTGAAATCGCTAAATTTGCAGGGATCACTTTAAATTATTCTAATATTTTGCTTGGTGCACCGATTAAATTTAATGGTGTGTACAATGTTCAGATTGTGTTACACCCAGAAGTGGTGACTAATATTCTTGTTGTTGTAGCTAAATCTGCAGCAGAAGCACAAGATGCCCTAAGAGAGCACAAAGAAGGTGGTTCAAAGAAGGAAGCAGAAGCAAGAGAAGCAGAAATGCTAGCACTTGAAGTAGCTGCTGCGACTGCTATAGAAGTTGAAGTGTCTGAAGCAATAATGGATGCAGATGATTCTGCTGAATAAAATATAATTATTTTATAAATAAAAAAGGCAACTCAAACTGGGTTGCCTTTTTTATTATATTAGCACTAATTTAAGTTGGGTTCGTATTTTTGTTTGCGTCGCATGTGTTAGAGTCTAATCTTAAAAAAACCATAACCCGCATGTTTTAGGAAGCAAAGCAAAGATTAGCTAGAAGTAAATAAGATTGCAATTTACTTCTAGTGCCTAGGATAAAGGTCCTGCATTAGTAATATGTTCTGAACCCCATATTTTTATATTAGCCAAGCAGTTTTTGGTTGGATTGAGATAAGTAGAATGCAGGTGGTAAAAATTATTTCACAACTATTAATTCTTTGTTTTTGTTAGACTTGTGGAAGCTTGTATTATCCATAATCACATAGTTTTCGCAATATATGTCCCTTTGGAAAGATGAAGTATTGTGCATAAAATGGCGGGAAAGGGCGCTCCCTCTTGTCTTCATTTTCTTGACACCCCAATATTTGATGACTCTGTATATAGACGATTCAAATAAACTCATGTTGTGCATAAAATGATACATCAAATAGTATTATATATAAATAGCAAACAATGTAGCAATAAGCGGAACAATAAGAGCAGCTATCAAAATTAATAGCTGGTCTTATTGTTCAAATATTTATGCGTTTACTTTATCTTCGTCTATGTGGTTTTTTTCATAGTTTTCATGGCGCATTTGTGCGTCGATGCATAGAGTGGCTACTGGTCTTGCAGCTAGGCGTTTAAGACCTATTTTTTCGCCAGTTTCTTCGCAATAACCATAATTGCTTTTGTCGATTCTGGCAATTGTTGTTTCAATCTTGTCGATTAATTTACGATATCTGTCTCGTGTTCTAAGTTCAATCGTTGTTTCGGTTTCTACGCTGGCTCTATCGTTTAGATCTGATTCATTCCAATTTTCTTCTTTTAGATGAGTTAGAGTTTCACGTGATTCATTTAGCAACTCTTCTCTCCAGCTTTGCAACTTTAATTTGAAATAACAAAGCTGCATTGGGTTCATGTATTCCTCGTCTTCAGAAGGGGTATAACCTTCAGGTAAAATAACTTTTTGCATAATGACCTTTCTCAAATTACTAGTATAAAAACAATATAGCGCACAAGCAAAATTCAACGCAAGTATATTTTCTTAAAAGCTTCTAATTAGAGTCTGGATGCGCTTTGTTGTATACGGATTCTAGATGGCTTTGATTAATTTTTGTATATCTTTGTGTGGTAGATAGGCTTTTATGTCCAAGTAAGTCTTGTATGGATCTTAAATTGGCCCCATTTTCTAGTAAATGCGTGGCAAAGCTATGTCTAAATGCATGAGAGCTCAGGTGCTCTGGCAGGCCAAGTATCCTACGCAATTGGATTAATTCCTGGTTAAATACTGCGCGTTGTAAAGGGCCACCACGCTTTCCACGAAATATGGGTTCATCTGTTTCAATGGAGTATGGTAGGTATGATATGTAGTTTATGATCAATAATCTTGTCGCTTCTATCCAAGGGATAACTCTTTCTTTGTTACCTTTTCCTGTGATTCTAATAAATTCTTTATTTTCTAGATGTTTTTTTGTTATAGATAATGCTTCAGAAATACGTAGTCCGCTAGCATAAATTAAGGTAAGTAAGGCTTTGTTGCGTATATGAATCCATTCTTCATCTCCTAGCATCTCAATGTTTTTTAGGGATATTTGTACTTCTTCTGTAGATAGTGCTTTTGGTAAGCTCTTTGATTTCTTGGGACTGTTTATTGTAAAAATAGCATGGCAATTAATGGCATGCTTTTTTTCCAAGTATCTGTAGAAGTTTTTTACAGAAGAGAGAGCCCTAGCATTAGAGGGGCTGCTGTAATTGTTCCTATGGCGCTCAGAAAGCCAGCTGCGCATTAAGCGTACATCAACGGCAGCAAGAATTTGAAGAGAAGCATCTTGCGATAGATAGTTGCTAATAAAATTTAGAAAATGATTTAGGTCATTAGAATAAGATAGCACAGTATGCTTGGAATAGTTACGTTGTACATCCAGATAATGTTGCCAGTCATTGATTATTTGCACGATTTCTGGTTGACGAATATACATTATCTTATTTTCCTATACAAAAATTGCTAAAAATTTCTCCCAAAATTTCATCAACAGTAATTTTTCCAGTGATATTGCTTATAGCACGTATGGTCATACGTATATCTTCTGTTATTAACACTAGGTCATTGTCTAAGGAAAAAGTTGATAAATATTCTAGTGCTTGCTCTAGTTGAGCTCTGTGTCTAGCGCGTGTAATTTGAGGTGCTTCTGAAGGGCGTGCTATACGTTCAGATATGATAATAATTTGATTCAGTAATTCTTTTAGGCCATCTTGTTTTTTTAGTGAAATACTAAGAGGGGTTTTGCCCTGTATTTCTTTTGGTAAGGTTTTTTCGCATAGGTCAATTTTGTTTAGTAAGATAATTGTATTATCATCGATGATTTCTGTAAAATAATCATTATTGTCTAATGGAGTTGAGGCATCATAAATTATAATTTTAATATCGGAATTAAGAGAAGCTTTTTTGGCACGCTCCATCCCCTCTTGTTCAATAATATCTGTAGTGTCTTGATGAATTCCTGCAGTGTCTTGTATAATGATTGGATATCCTCCAATATCTAGATGTCCTTCTATTATATCACGCGTGGTGCCAGCAATATTCGATACAATCGCTAACTCCCTGTGCATTAGGTAATTTAATAAACTGGATTTACCTACATTTGGTTTGCCTAAAATAGTCAGTTTTAATCCACTACGTAATCTTTCTCCGCGGTTGTTATCATTAAGATGCTCTTTGATTTCTTCAGCTATTTTTTCTATTAGTTTGCCAACTTGCTGGAGTGTTTCCTCGGGTATATCTTCATCTGGGAAATCAATATAAGCCTCAAGTAAACTAATTAGTTTCAGTAGCTGCATGCGCCATTGTTCATAGATTTTTTCTAGCCCACCTCCAAGTTGTTTTATAGCTTGACGATGTTGTAACTCGGTTTCAGAATCTATTAAATCAGCTAGTCCTTCTGCTGCAGTAAGGTCTATTTTTCCATTTAAAAAAGCTCTTTTGGCAAATTCACCAGCTTCTGCTAATCTAATTTCGGGTAGCTTGGTTAGAGTTTCATTAAGTAATTTTATTACAGCTAAGCTGCCATGAGTATGTATTTCTGCAGAATCTTCCCCTGTAAAACTTGAATTTTTGCTAAAAAATACAACCATAGATTCATCTATTTGTTGTTGGTTGTGTGGATTGAAGATGTTACGAAAATATAATTTACGTGGTTCTAATTGTTCTGCTTGTCCACGTATTAGTTGTCCTAAGATTGTAATGGTGTTGGGGCCTGAAATTCTAAAGACGGCTACCCCAGCTTTACCATGGGCGGAGCACTGAGCAAAAATAGTATCCATTGATCTAATCCAAAATGCTTGATAGGTGATGTTATTTCTTATATTATACTCGTAGTTTGTAAATTTATAAAGCTATAATGGGATCATAATTCATGGGTAATGTTGCTAATATCAAGAAATCATTGGCCCTTAGCCAACTAAATTGTAAAATTGATGATTTTAGTTCAGAGATTTTAGAGATAGTAAATGCAGAAAGTAAAGGCAATCTTTATATCAAATTCGTTAAACAGTTTTTAAAATATATCCCTGTTGACTATAGATCGCGTGATAAAATTAGTTTATTTGGTGATTTTACATATGAAGCATTTGAATTTTTTGCAGAGCGTGCATTAGGTGATCGTAATATTGAAATACATGTTGGTGAGTTTCATCGTGAGCCATCTATAACTATACTAATCTCTGCTGAAAATAGACCCTTCATTATTGATTCATTAAATAGTTTGTTAGCAAAATTATCGTTGAAAACAATTTTTACCTTTCATCCAGTTATTGTGACTCTTCGAGACGAGGATGGCAAGTTACAAGATGTTGTAAATAAAGGTGAGGGCGGCGTCAATGAATCTTTGATTTGTATAAAAGTTTTAGGCGCATTTGACGATGCGGCGTTAGAATCAATAAAAACTGAAATAAATAATATTCTTGATCTAGTTGATTACACTTACAGCTCATGGCAGACGTTGCTTAATAAAATCATTGGAATTACTACAGATATTGTACATAACAAAGTTCTGTATGAAAAAGCATCCTTGCCTGCTGAGGAGACATTAGATTTTTTAAATTGGTTGCAGAAAAATAATATTACTTTCCTTGGAGTCGTAGATTTTGACGTTGAATCTAAAAGCATAACAAGCGAAGAAGGTGTTAAAGAAATATGGGAAAATAATTTAGACGAAATTTCTACAATTATTGAGTTCTCTAAAAGCGAATATTATCAAAACAAGCTAGCAATGCTTGGGAAAATTAATAAGTTATCTCCTGTACATCGTAATGCATTAGTTGATTATATTTTAGTTAAACGTCTTGATGAGCATGGAGTTTACAAATCTGGTACTATAATTTTTGGCCTATACGGTACAGCGATTTATTTTCAGTCGATTAGGAGTATACCTATCTTACGCGATAAAATGGATTATGTTCTGGATGAATCTGGCTTTCCTTTAAGCGGGTATAACGCTAAGAAAATCAAGAATATTATAGAGTCATTGCCAAGAGACATATTAATTCAAATCGATGAAGAAGATCTATATTGCATGTGTATACACATGTTGTCTAGTATGCATAGTCGTAAACTAAAATTATTTGTGCAGCAAGATTGGTCTAATTCTTTTGTTAATGTGATTATTTTCTTACCAAGAGAAAGACTAACGCCAGAGGTGTATAATGATATTAGCTTTTATTTGACTAATAAATTTGGCAATGAAATTATTGCAGATAATATAACTGTTGTAGCTCAAGATTTCTCACACTTATTTGCAACTATTGCTGTAGATGATATATCAAAACTAGACTTTTCTCATGATGAGATGAAGACTGATCTGGTCAAAATAACTACAAATTGGTCTGAAGGATTATTGCATAAATTATGCGAAGAGATGGGCGAATATGCGGGCGGCATTAGACACAGAGAAATTGAATTGTCTTTTCCTACAGAATACAGACATAAATTCAATGCAGATGTAACTATAGATGATGTACATCATTTAGAAAAAGCTTCGGCGAATGATAAGTTGGGTTTTAATCTGACCGAAGGGGAAGGAAATGAGTTTATTCTAAAGTTTTATAGTCCAGAAGTGAATCTTACTCTGTCAGATACATTGCCTTCTATTGAAAATCTTGGTTTTGTTGCAATTGACGAGCAAAGCTTCGCAATAAAAGCTTCTTCTGACTTTAAGCAAAGCTGGATTTATGAATTTAGATTATTTAGTCCAATTACTATTGAACTACCCTTCTTGCAATTAAAACATAATATTGAGGAAGCGCTAAGTAAAGTGAGTGAGGGCGCTCTAATCAGCGATAACCTAAGTAAGTTGTTGGTAATATCTGGTTTAAAATGGACGCAAGTAAAATTACTAAGATGCTTAACGCGTTACTTGCATCAAACTGGTTTTTTATATGGTAAGGGTTATGTACAGCAAACTTTGCTTAAACACAATAAATACACAGAAATGCTTGTGGCTTTATTTGCCGCTAAATTTGATCCAAAAACTTGCTCTAAAGAACAGGTGGTTTTGTTATCAAAGGATATGTTAGCTTATTTAGAAGGAGTGTCTAGCAGCACAGAAGATAAAGTTCTGCAAAGTATGCGTGCTATAGTTGAAGCAATAGTAAGAACTAATTTTTATCAAAATATTGGATCTGAAATTAAGAATTATTTATCATTTAAGTTTGATTCTAGCAAAGTCCCAGATTTGCCATTACCCGTACCTTATGCTGAGATTTTTGTTTATTCAAATGATTTTGAGGGGATACATTTGCGAGGTGGTAAGGTTGCAAGAGGTGGCCTGCGTTGGTCCGATCGTGGAGAAGATTATAGAACAGAAGTGCTTGGTTTAATGAAAGCACAAATGACTAAAAATGCTGTAATTGTACCAGTTGGCTCTAAAGGAAGTTTTTATATTCATATTACCCAAGATACAATGAGTCAAGAAGAGTACATGCAGAAAGTAGTAGCATGTTACCAAGATTTCTTGCGTGGTCTATTGGATGTTACAGATAATCTAATAGATGGCAAGGTAGTGCATCCTGATAATACTATGATACACGATGATGATGACCCATATCTTGTTGTTGCAGCAGATAAGGGCACAGCTAGCTTTTCTGACTATGCTAATGCGGTATCTCGGGAGTATGATTTTTGGCTTGGAGATGCTTTTGCATCCGGTGGGTCTGTTGGCTATGATCATAAAAAAATGGGTATTACTGCAAAGGGCGCTTGGATTTCTGCACAGTCGCATTTTCTCGATATGGGAGTTGATATACAAAATGAACCCTTTACAGTAGTAGGGATAGGAGATATGTCGGGTGATGTGTTTGGTAATGGCATGCTATTATCTAAGTACATTAAGTTGGTTGCTGCCTTTAATCATCAGCATATTTTTATTGATCCAACACCGGACTATAATACTAGTTATGAAGAGAGAGAGAGCTTGTTTACAACGCCACGAACAAGATGGACTGATTATAATCCTAAGCTAATTTCTAAAGGTGGTGGAGTCTTCGAGCGTTCAGCAAAAATTTTGCATATTTCTCAAGAAATACAAATATTGTTAGAATTGGACACTGAAACTATTACGCCGGATAAATTGATTAAAGCTATTTTGAGAGCAAAGGTAGATTTATTATGGAATGGTGGTATTGGTACTTATATTAAAGCATCTACAGAAAATAATATTGATATTGGTGATAAAACCAATGATATTTTAAGAGTAAATGGTAATGAAGTGCGTTCTAAAGTGATTGCAGAAGGCGGCAATCTTGGTCTATCGCAGCTTGGAAGGATCGAATATTCATTAAGTGGTGGACGCATTAATACTGACTTCATTGACAATTCAGCGGGCGTTGATTGTTCAGATCATGAAGTTAATATCAAGATTGCTCTTAATAGTGCTGTTTTGTCTAAGAAAATTACTATGCAAGAGCGTAATGAGATCTTGGAAAAAATGACTGGTGCGATTGAAGAATTAGTCTTGGTTGATAATTATGATCAAAATTTAGCGCTGACAATTTCTATGCTTTCAACAGCAGTTAACATTGAATCTTTTAGTCAATTGGCACAATCCTTAGAAAAAGAAGGTTTGTTAAATAGTGAGGTAGAATTTTTACCAAATAAAGCAGAGCTTTCAAGGCGCGCCGTATCTAATGAAGCAATGACTAGAGCAGAGCTTTCTGTTTTGTTATCTTATAGTAAGATGTCGTTTGATTTAGAATTATCTTCTGCACAGTTAGATGACAAATATTTTGAAAAATATTTGTTTAATTATTTTCCAGAGATAATGCGCGAAAAATTTAAAGAAGAAATTATTAATCATCCACTACGAGTAGAGATTATTCGCACAATTATCACCAATAAATTAGTGAATCAGTTGGGTGGACCGTTAATCAGCTCGATCAAAAGTGAAACAGGTGGGCGTTCATGCGACATCTCTAGAGCGCATGCTGTTGTTATGGAAGTGTTCGAACTTGAGGCATTGTGGCAGAAAGTAGCTAATCTCGGTACTTCAGTTAATATGCCAATAAAGGTAGAAATGTTTTCTGACCTTGGTCGCATTATGCGACGCGGTGTTAGTTGGTTTGTTAGGAATAGTGAGCATCCAATTGATACTAATAATGCTATTCTGGATTTTAGCAAACAAACGGAAGCATTATCTGGTATTATTAGTAAATTATTAGTTGGAACAACTAAAACCAGATTCTTTAGTAAAATTGAGCATTATACCAATTCCGGAGTGGAGCAAAAATTAGCTGAAGAAATTGCTACTCTAGAAGTTTTGGTATCGGCGTTTGATATTATCCATATTGCAAAACAGACGAGTACTAAGAATGAAGATATAGCTAATTTGTACTTTGAAAGCGGAGATCTGTTTAGTATAGATTGGCTTAGACAATCTTGTGAAGCGCAAATTAATGAGTCTTACTGGAATAGATTGTCAGTGCAATCTTTAAAAGATGATTTTTATGATAAACAAAGAAGATTGATTGCAGCGATTGTCTCAGGCGATAAAAAAAATATAAATTTAAAATCATGGTTGCAAGAAAATTACCCTGCTGCTAGTATTTTTCTTAACTTTGTAGAAGATATAAAAAGGCAGGAAATTGTTAATTTTAATATGATTATACTTGCTAATAAGAAATTAGAGATATTTTTAAGAAAACTAAAGGTAGAGTAATGACTTCGAAGTTAAAAGAAGCTAGGGAGGCTGCTGGATATAGTATTGAAGAACTATCTAAGATTCTAAAAATTCGTAAGCAATATCTAACTGATTTAGAAGAAGAAGTTTATGATAATATACCTGGTCAAGTTTACATTGATGGATATACTAAAATATACTATGAGTTTTTAGGACCAGATTGCCCTACAAAAAATAACATAACTATTAATGTACCTAAATTAGCTAAGATTGAAAATCAAATTGAAAAAAAATATATAATATTGCTGTCGGCCGTACTTTTAGTTGCTGTTATATCTTTTTATCTATATTTCAAATCTACAGTCTCAAACGAAATCGTACCTTTGGATGATGGTATACCACTAAATGATATAGCTACTAATGTAATAGAAGAGCGTGGAAATAACGAAGATATAATAGAAGAACATGGAAATAACGAAGCAACAATTGATTGATACTATTCATCAGATTGGTAATAAAATAGATGATATGCTAGTTAAATCTGCTAAGCAAGAGCAGCAGATTATGGATTTGCAGTCTCAAAACAAAGAGCTAAAAAAGAACAATCAGGCAACTCTTGATCAAATTAAAGAGTATATTCAAGAATTAGAGCAAATTAGAAATCATTATGTCGATAGTCACAATAACTCTGAATAATAAGCAGTTTAAGTTATCTTGTCCTGAGGAAAGTAAAGATAAACTGGAGTCTTTAGCTGATAAATTAGATTGTGCAATTCAAGATACTAAGAGCAGTAATCCAGCTGCATCATTTGAGTTGGCTTTAATTATTACTGCACTTGGCCTAATAAATGATACAACATCTCAAGAACAAAAAACAGGAGGAGAGGTGTTAGAAAAGGCTAATGCTGATTTTCAAAAACTACTATCATCACTTTCGTTAGAATTAAAAACTGTTGCAAAAAAAATTGAAAACTGTTAATAGTTGGAATTGGGCTACTTGGTTCGTTTGGTTTGATATAAATCCTCTGGACTATAATTATTCTATACGGGATTGGCCTCTGATTTGCGCTGTGGCGTAATCACTGCCAAACCCACTTTAACTTAAGGTTCTCTGACGATGAACTTATCCTGACGGCTAAAGTGGTCTTCTTCTTTTTGTATTGTGTCTGGTTGGATTAAGCTTTGATCCTCCAGCCATTATCTATTAGTTTTGTTAATAACACATACATAACAATATTGGCTGTTACTAAGAATATTATTCCAGTGAGAATGCTACCATCAGCTTGATTTGTAAGGCAATATCTAAATCCATCTACCATGTAGAAAAAGGGGTTGATCATATTTATTTGCTGAAATATTAAAGGTAATGATTGCACTGAATAGAAAGTACCAGACAAGAAGGATAACGGTGTGATTAGATAGCTAGTGATGGCCGCATGTTGGTCAAAAGAATTTGATATTAAGCCAGACAAAATGCCAAGTTTTCCAAGCAAGGTACAAGAGGAAAGTACATAAAAAATTAATAATAGTGGGTGATGTAAACTATAATCAACAAAGGGCGCTAAGGCTATGGTCACAGCAACTCCTACTAGGATCCCACGTAATGTAGCCCCTATTGTGAAAGCGATTATTATTTCGGTGCTGCCTAATGGAGGTGTTAATATATCAGAGATATAGCCTATTACTTTGCTCATGATAAAAGAAGAAGAACTATTAGCAAAGGCATTTTGTATTATACTCATTACAATGAGTCCGTATCCCATAAAGTTGATAAATTTAACGCCGGCTACATCAGGGCGATTTGAGCCTATTGCTAAAACAAATACAGCTAAAAAAATCAATGCAGAAACCATTGGCGTGAATATTGTTTGATTATAAACGCGCATAAAGCGTTTTATTTCCCGTTGAGTTAGAGTGTAAGTGCCGTACCAGTTGATTTTTTCCACAATAATTATTTTGTATAAATTTTATTTAAATTATGATATATTTCGCAAGTATTTTTGTCACGTATTATTAACAATTAGCACTAAGAATTATGCCGAAGAAGCTTTTTATCAAAACTTATGGCTGTCAGATGAACGTCTATGATTCAATCAAGATGCAAGAATTACTGGCTCCATTTGGCTTTGAATCTACCGAGGATATGAACGATGCAGACATGGTTATTTTAAACACATGTCATATTAGAGAAAAAGCATCAGAGAAGGTGTATTCGGAGCTTGGTCGTGTTAAGAAAGCAAAAGATTACCGTTTGCAAAACAGGCTCGGTGATATGATAATTGCGGTAGCTGGTTGTGTTGGGCAGGCAGAAGGCGAGGAGATATTTAGGCGTGCCTATTATGTAGATATTGTTGTTGGGCCCCAATCTTATCATACTTTACCAGACCTGGTAGCAAAATTAGCAAGATCGGAAAAGCGTTTAATTGAGTTAGATTTTATTGAAGAAGAAAAGTTTGATAATTTGCCTCAAAATTATCAAGGGCAAGGACCTAGTGCTTTTGTATCAATTCAAGAAGGATGTGATAAATTCTGTACATTTTGCGTGGTTCCGTATACTAGAGGAGCTGAATTTTCTCGAAAGGTCGAGGAAATTTATCGTGAGTCCATGGCTGTGGTTACTCAAGGCGCGTCTGAGGTACATTTGCTAGGGCAAAACGTAAATGCTTATCACGGCAAAGCTGCTGATGATCAAAATTATTCTATAGCAGATTTAATTCGTCATATTGCTAAAATCAAAGGTCTTGAAAGAATTCGTTATACCACTTCACACCCAAGAGATATGGATGATGATTTAATTGCATTGCATGGCCAAGAATCAAAACTAATGCCATTTTTACATTTACCTATTCAATCTGGATCTAATAAAATTTTAAAAGCTATGAATAGAAAACATACTCGCGAAGAATATTTTACTATTATTGATAAGCTTAGAGTAGCAAGGCCAGATATTGTTATGTCTTCAGATTTTATCATTGGATTTCCAGGAGAAAGCGATGAAGATTTTGCCGACACATTGGATTTAGTAAAAAAAGTTGGTTATGGCCAGTGTTTTTCTTTTAAATATAGCCCAAGACCTGGTACGCCTGCAGCTTCTATGGAACAAGTCCCAGAAGCTATAAAAGTTGAAAGACTAGATATTTTACAGAAAGAATTATCTAAGCAGCAATTGTTATTTAATGAAAGCTGTGTGGGCAAAGTTATGCCAGTGTTATTTGAGAAGCCAGGTAAATTTGATGGTCATATTGTCGGTAAGACTCCATATATGCAGTCTGCTTATATAGATAATGCGGATAAAAGCTTGATCGGCAAGATTGTTAATGTCAAAATCAATAATGGATCAGCAATTAGTGTATCAGGTGAAGTAATTTAATATGCTCTTAAGGTTTATAATTTTTTGTACAAAAATGGTTTTGTTCTTCGGGACAATAGGCATAGCAATTGCGGCATATGTTATATATCATTATAGCAAAGATTTACCAGATTATTCACAGCTGAAGCGCTATTACCCTCCTTCGATTACTAGAATGTATTCAGCTGATGCGAAGTTGATAGAAGAATATGCTAGAGAGCATAGAATTTTTGTGTCAATTAGTGCTGTTCCAAGATCATTAGTTGAGGCCTTCGTTGCAGCTGAAGATAAAAACTTCTACAGTCATGAAGGAATTGATATTATGAGTATTATCCGCGCGGCAATCAATAACGTATCGCGTATTATAAACAATAGGCGCGTTGAGGGTGGTTCTACTATTACTCAGCAAGTAGTGAAAAATTTCCTGTTAACTTCCGAACGCTCGTTAGATAGAAAGATAAAAGAAGCAATTTTATCTTATATGGTAACACAAGCATTTACAAAAGAAGAAACACTGGAATTATATTTGAATCAAATCTATTTGGGTAAAGGGGCTTATGGGGTAGCATCTGCTGCACTAAATTATTTTAATAAATCGGTAGAAGAGCTGACTCTTAATGAATCGGCAGTGCTTGCATCATTACCTAAAGCTCCATCGAAATATAACCCTGCACGTGATTATGAGCGTGCTTTTGAGCGTAAAAATTATGTTATAGGGCGTATGTATGATGATGGTTATATTACCGAGGCTGAGGCTAGAGCTGCTATAGTAGAACCAATAAAACTAGCTACCTTCGATAAAGTACAAACTTTAGATGCTGATTATTATGCAGAAAAAGTTAGAGAAGAAGTTATTGGCATGTTTGGCGAGGAATATTTTTACACCGCAGGGCTAACGATCATTACTTGTGTTGATTCTAAAATGCAAGAGGCTGCTGCTAATGCCTTGCGTTTTGGTATTAAAAAATTTGATATGTTGCGTGGCTATAGAGGTCCATTAAAAAATATTAGTATTATAAACTGGAACGATGAATTGCGTAGAATGGATAGGCCGGAAGGGCTTCGCCATTATCAATTATCTATTGTCCTTGAGGTGCATGATAACGAGGCAAAGATAGGTTTGCGAGATGGTAATATAACCAAATTGTTTTTAAAAGATATGAAGTGGACGACAACTAACCTCAAATCAATACATAAACTTCTAAAAGTAGGTGATGTTATAGTAGTTGAAAAGGTAGCTGGTCATTATGTGCTGCAGCAAATACCAGAAGTCAATGGTGGTATAATGGTTGTAGAACATAAAACTGGTCGTGTTCTGGCTGCGGAAGGGGGATATGATTTTGGCATTAGTAAATTTGATCGTACAACGCAAGCTAAGCGTCAACCTGGCTCTTTAATCAAGCCATTTGTGTATTTATCGGCGTTGGAAGCGGGAGCGAGACCAACTGATATATTTGAAGATGCGCCGATTGAAATAGTGCAAGGCCCTGGTCTACCTTTATGGAAACCAAAAAATTATGAAGAGAATTTTTTAGGGCCAGTGACTATGCGTATGGGCCTTGAAAAATCACGTAATACTATAACGGTTAGAGTGGGGCAATTTGCTGGGTGGCAGAAAGTAGCAGATACTATAAAGCGTTTTGGCATTAATGACAATCCAAAGGTAGTTCCATCCATGGTGCTTGGAGCGCTAGAGACAACTCTAGCTAAAATGACAATAGCCTATAGTATTATTGCTAATAATGGTCGTCAAGTTGAGCCGCATTATATCGAGTTGATTAAAGACCGTAAAGGCAATGTGATATACAAAAGAGATTATACTGAATGTCCAGAATGTAAATCATATATGCTAGACAACGAAGGAAAGATTCTGCCGCCTGAGATTACCATATCACCAAGTCGCGCTATTACGGATGAAGCAAGTAGTTATCAAATAACTTCGCTTATGATGGGTGGTATTCAACGTGGAACGGGTCGTGGTGCTAAAAATGTTGATCAAATTATAGCTGGTAAAACTGGGACAACAAACAAAGCAAAAGATGCATGGTTTATGGGGTTTACTCCTAAAATTGTAGTTGGTACCTATGTTGGGCATGATACTCCAAAGAGTATGGGAAAAAGAGTTTCAGGCGCATCTATTGCATTACCAATATTTGTACATTTCATGCAGAATGGTTATAAAGATGAACCATCAGTGGACTTTATAGTTCCTGATACTATTACTTTGGCTATGGTAGATTATGCTACTGGCAAGCCATCGACAGAAAAAGATGCGATTCTAGAAGCTTTTAAAATTAATAATTTCAACCCTGCATTAAACGCGGTGCCCAAAGAAGTCGTTAGTGAGAAACCAGAATATGATCCATTTGCTAATATTCAAAAACAAGATACCTCACAAGAGCTTTATTAAATCATCTTGTTTGCTATAGAAGGTTTTGTTAATAGAGAGCTATAGCAAAGTAAATGGATGCAAGAAAGAGATGATACGGGCTATAAAAAAAATTACAGTCTGACGGTGGGCCCTAGGAAGCTAACCCGTGACGCTGAAATAAGCGTGCTATAAATTAGTTTCAAAAGCTCTTGTAGCGTTTATTAAAGCTTGAGTTATTTACAAAGCTTAGGCGTAAGACAATATTATAGGGTCAATTAATTTCCCCACACTTCACTTAGGCGTCCTGACCTGCCGCATCTCCAATAGTAATATTTATATCGTGCTGGGTTTTTGGTTTTGTAGTCTTGGTGATGCTCCTCAGCTTCATAAAAAATCTTGGCTGCTAAAATTTCAGTAACAATTTTTTGTCCAAGTGTTTTTTCGTATTCTTGTTTGGTTTTTTCGGCTAATAATCTTTGCTCGTCGTTCTGTTGGTAAATGGCAGATGTGTAAGCAAAGCCTTTATCACAAAATTGTCCTTTGTCATCAAAGGGGTCGATATTATGCCAAAAAATATCTAATAATTTTTCATAAGAAATGATATTTGGATCGTAAGTAATTTTGATTGCTTCTTTGTGCCCTTCATGATTTTTATAGGTGGGATCAAGCATATCTCCACCCGTATAACCAGTACGAATTGCAATGATTCCAGGTATGTTTTTATTGGTTTCATGATCTAAAAATGCGGCATCTGCACACCAAAAGCAGCCCATGGCAAAAATAGCATTATTATATTTCGATTTTTCTGCAGCCATGACATTAATGTTATATGTAATTAGTATTAACAGTAAGATTTTAAATGCATTTCTCATTTTAAACATTCTAATAAATTACAAACGTCTTGCAAGATGACTATAATTATCGTACTTCATTAAGTTTGGTTCTACAACAAAATTCATATTTTCTATGTAATGCTTAATTAGTGAAATTAAACCTTGTTTATGAATTGATAAATCATCTTGTGTAATGATGATTTCAGTAGTATTTATATATGGTTTAGAGCTGTTAATTTTTACATAAATCAGTGAAAATATTTTGGGAGGCGTGATCGTGAATCCACCTTCTGAGAGTATAATAGCTTCAATTAAAAGCTGGGGCGAGAGGCCGGATAGGACGTCTTTTTTACTAGGCACGACACCTGTTTTATAATCAATAATTTTAACTGTGTTATTTTGATCAATATCGATACGATCTGCAACGGCTATGAGAGTAACTTTTTGTCCTGCAATATCTAGGGTAAGTTCACCTTTGATTTCACTATAGACATTAATTGAGCTTTTGCGTTTATCATTATCAAATTGAATAAATTCAGGAGCAATAGCAGTTATTTTTGTTAGCCATGATTTTTTGCTATAATTTGGTATATCGTGTGTTTCTAGAAGGCAATTAGCTATTTCTAGAAACACTGACTCTTTATCCGGAGTGTGGTGACTATAATTTTTAGTATATTGTTCTACGACTAGATGGAAGAAATTACCAAATTCAGCTAAGTTGGGCTTTTCGTCTATTTCTTCTGCTTTTTTTAAAGCTAGTAATTTCTTGGCATAAAAATTATAAGGCGATCGAATTAGCATTTCAATATCAGTAGCAGATATTTTAGATGGAAAGATCTTGCTTTGTGCATAAAAATTTTCTGCTAGAGGTGGCGCTAGTTTAGCCAAGGGCTTTGCGAGGTAGGTATTTAATTTTTCTTCTAATATATGCCTTAGGTGTAAGATAAAAGGCGAGGGAAGCAATTGCTTGCTAGCCTGTTTTTTCGCTCTAGTTAGTAGAATGTTTTTATTATTCATATTGAGATAGAAATCATATAGGGTACTACCTAAATTTGCTAAGCTGCTGTCTAGCTTTAACTCCTTTTGCATTTGCGTATTTAACCAAGGGCTGTTCATTACGGACATTGGATACACACCTTCGTTTAAGTCGCTGATTATTATTAAATCATAGTTTATTAGAGTGGATTCATGTGCGCGGCATATGGTGATATTAGAATTAGGCTTTGTTTCAGTTATGCGCCCCCCTTCTAATAATTGCTTTAAAACTTCAGGAAATTCGAGTTGAGTATTTAGTTCTAGCTGCCAATTTGCTTGGTTTATCTCTGTAAGAGAAGCTGAGATGGCTGGGCAAGTTTGCCAAATATCTGGTATTAGAGTTTCTATCATTTTAATAGAATGTTTTAAAATGATAGCAAATTTTTTAGAAGTTAGTTTTTTGGAAACAGCTATATATATACCCTGATAATATTCTTTCACCTCATCGCTGGCATGTTCTTGTACTATTGTTGATATAGTATCTAAATTGGAAGCTAGACGATTTTTTTGGCGTATTAGATTTTTTAATGATTGGGCAGTTGGAGAATTAATTAAAGGGTGCGAAATGACTGTAAAGAAATTCTTAGTATCAAAATCGGAGCATAAATATTCAGAAAGCAGTAAAAGAAACGAGATGACTGGTTGTTTAAGTATATCTAAACCAAAAATATCGTGATAATCGAGATTATATTTATCTAAAAACGTGCAATATTGTTCTTTCGCTTGTCCGCTATGTACGATAATTGCTATGTTTTCTTTCTTTTTATTGAGGCATTGCAGAGCTATATATTCCGCTTCATGAAATATATTTTCAAACTCTATATATTTTATTGTGCTCTCTAGTCGATTTGAGGAACTAGATGCAATTAATTTATCAATCAATTGCGGTGATTCTATACCTAGTTTAATAATAGGTTGTTGTGGTTTTAGTAGTTCTATTAACTGATAAATCCGGTATAATGCATTCTCTGGAGATGGAGCTTCTTTTGGCAGAACGTTTATAAAAGGGGATAAAATTATACTAACATTGGGTAGCTTTGCTGCATTTTTTATGAACTCATTACTCATTAAATTACTGCCTGTTATGCCAGCTAGCAACAAGTGTTCAGCTTTGTTGTTTTTTAATCGCATTATCTCTGCTTTGAATACAAGCTTTTGATAAGCTGCCCTAGTCATCTTATGTACATTAGTAATTTGATTGCGCCAGTTTTCGGACGCGTAACAAAGAAAATCATAAATAGTATACCAATGTTCTGGTTGGTCTAGTGTCGGAAGGTCTTGTAAGGCATGTAAGTTTATATTATTAGCTTCAAATTCAAAAAATAAATTTGCAAGAGAAGGGGCCAAGCGTAAGCTTTGAGATAAGTCGTACCCTAGTTTTTTATATGAATAAATCGTTGTTGCTAGAGTAATTTTTTCTTCTAGTTTGCTAAGGCAACCAATTTGCTCGGAAGGTATTTTAAATACTTCATTGCTTTCAGCAACTAGCCCTCCTAGTGGAATGATTGTCGGTAAGATGCTAGTTTGAAAGTTCTCGATAAAGGTGTTTTGTAACTGGCTGCAAAGCAGGCCACTTGGTAATATGATTTTTAAATTAGAAAACTCATTGGCAAAATGCTTGTGAGTGAAGCTTACTATTTCTTGTAGAAAATTTTCTTTGCTACTAGCTTGATAAATTTGCATTATATTAGCATAAATATGGAATAATAGAC
Organism: uncultured Rickettsiaceae bacterium; assembly: GCA_905479885.1. Lineage (GTDB taxonomy): Bacteria > Pseudomonadota > Alphaproteobacteria > Rickettsiales > Rickettsiaceae > Megaera_A. The sequence continues at coordinate 27,186 of CAJQOE010000061.1, forward strand.
TAACCTTGATAATGATCCAATAGATATTGCTAATATTGGACGTACTTTGCAGAATCCTGCGAATAACATTATGAACTTACCAAAAAACGGCAAGGCACTAAGCATTAAAAATATTGGTAAATATTTATTGCGCCGCATTTTATCAGTGTTGATTCTGCTTGCATCCTTTTCTTCAGATTGTAAAGGTGACAGTATATTATAGCAGAGAATACCCAGTCCATAATTTATACAAGCCGCGAGCATAAATGCAAGGCTTGCCACCATGATGACAAGATAAGAATTATATAGGCCGAAAATTTTCATTGAATAGAGAGCAAGTTCAGTAGAAATATTAAAAGCGAAATTGCTAACTAAAGTATCGGTAAAAAGTAAACTGTACATTTCAAATGAGCTCATAGCTTTGTGATTATACAAAATTTGCCTTTATAGATCAATTAGATTATTTGTTAAGGGGGAGTAAATGTGCTTGCAAACTTGGCAATCTAGGTTTAATTTCTATAGGTATAATTATAAAATATTTGAGGAAAAATGCTGAATATCTCTTTTGAAGAAAAAAATCTATATGATAACGAAGCTATAGCAGTTTTAGTTAACGACCAACTGAAGATAGATGGTGATGTTATGACTCTTGATCAAAAGCATCATGGGTTAATTTCAAAAACTATACAAAATGCAAATAAATTTAAGGGAACAGTCGGACAAACACTGTCGTTGACTACAACTGACAAAGACGGAACGCTTCGTAATATTATTATAGTTGGAATAGGGGATGAATCCAAATTGGAAGCTTATCAGTTGGAAGAAGTTGGTGGAAAAATTTACTCCGCAGCAAAAGCCTCTAAGTCACTTAATGTTGGTATTAATGCGCTCTCTAGAATTGGCTCTTTTGAACCTACTGAGGTTGCTTCTCTGCTTGCTAGCGGTGGGTTCCTTGCAGCTTATAGCTTTAATAAATATCTAACAAAAAGGAAGGAAGAAGAAAAGTTTGTTACCGAGACTTTTAATGTCATCGTCGCTGAGGAGCAGGCAGCATATGATGCATTTGCGGTTAAAAAAGCTATTGCTATGGGCGTATATTTTGCAAGAGATCTGGTAAGTGAAGTGCCAAACATACTATACCCAGAAAGCTATGCTGAGCAAATCGTTGAAAAATTAGAACCTCTTGGGGTTGATGTTGAAGTGCTAGGTGAGCGTGAAATGCGTAATCTTGGTATGGGAGCTTTGCTTGGCGTAGGCCAGGGTTCTGCTAATGAATCTAAGCTTGTTATAATGAAATATGAAGGAGGCGCTGTTGATCAGAAGCCAGTTTGTTTTGTTGGTAAAGGCGTAACATTTGATACAGGCGGTATTTCGATTAAACCAGCTGCTGGTATGGGCGATATGAAATATGACATGGGTGGTTCCGCAGCTGTTGTTGGCGCGATGAAGGCTTTGGCGTTGCGCAGTGCTAAGGTAAACGCTGTAGGTATAGTAGGTTTGGTTGAGAATATGCCAGGTAGCAATGCACAAAGACCTGGGGATGTTGTTACTAGTATGTCTGGTCAAACAATTGAGGTATTAAATACTGATGCAGAAGGGCGTCTTGTACTATGTGACTGTGTTACATATTTGCAAGAAAATTTTGATCCAGATTGTATTATTGACCTTGCAACACTAACTGGCGCTATTTTAATAGCATTAGCTAATACTTATGCTGGTTGTTTTGCTAACGATGATGAGTTGGCAAACAAACTTATTGCATCTGGTAATAGCGTGAACGAGAAATTATGGAGAATGCCACTACATAAAGATTTTGATGAAATGCTAAAATCCCCTATTGCAGATATAGCTAATATTGGTGGTGAGCGTGGAATGGCAGGTAGCTCTACTGCAGCGCACTTTATCGGGCGTTTTATTAAAGAGGGAGTAAGATGGGCGCATTTGGACATTGCTGGAACTGCTTGGGAGAAAAAGGGTAAAAACCCAATTTGTCCAATCGGTGGCGTTGGCTTTGGTGTTAGATTGCTTGACCAATTTGTACAGGACAATTATGAATCAAAGTAAAAAGCCTAAAATTTTTGTTGTTGGTAATGAAAAAGGTGGGGCCGGTAAGACCACATGCTCAATGCATCTGATTATTGGCCTGCTTGATCGTGGTTACAATATTGCAAGTATCGATACTGATTCAAGGCAGCATTCTTTAACAAGATATATAAATAATCGTAAAGAATATAATAACAAAAATCCACAGCAAAAAGTAGATATGCCATTGCATTTTCACTTGCAAGGTGTTGAGCACGAAGTGTTAGCTGAAAAAGAAAAACAAGAAAAAATTCAGTTTGAACAAGCTTTCAATGTAGCGCAAAATCATGCTGACTATATTGTAATTGATACTCCTGGTAGTTACACCAATCTATCACGTATAGCGCATTCATACGCCGATACGGTTATAACGCCAATTAATGATAGTTTTATTGATTTAGATGTAATAGCAAAAGTTGATAGTAACGATTTAGGAGCCTTTAAGCCATCAATATATAGTCAAATGCTATGGGAACAAAAGATGGAAAGAGCCGCAAGAGATCAAGGCTCTATAGATTGGGTGGTGGTGCGCAATCGTCTTAGTTCTCTAGATGCACAAAATAAACGCAATATGGCTGATGCTCTTGAAAAGATTTCAAAGCGCATTGCCTTCCGTATAGTACCAGGTTTTAGCGAGCGTGTGATATTCAGAGAGTTGTTTTTACATGGTTTGACATTACTTGATTTAAATAAGGCAAACTATACCAAGACATTAAATTTATCGCATGTGGCAGCAAGGCAAGAAATTCGAAGTTTTTTAGATAGTTTAAAAGTTTAGTGATGCTGTATATTTCAATAATTATAGCGGTAGTTCTAGCATTTATTTTTGCTTATGTAGTTTATCAAAACATTAACTTAAGGGTGCAGCTACGCTTTTTAGACGAGGCTGTTTCTTCTAGTCAGTCGGCGCTCGAGATACTAGAAAAATCTAAGATTGAATATATACAAAAAATTGAACAACTATCTGGTCAATTGAAATATCAGGAGCAATTCATTGCGGAGTTTGAAAAGCTTCGAGATGAATCAAAGCAATCAACTAAAGCGGCTTTGTTCGATTTGGGTAATGAGCTATCAAAGCAGTTGATTGATATACACAAGAAAGAAAACAGGGAAAGCAGAGAAGCTTCTGAAAAAAATATACAAGAAACATCCACTAAATTTAATTCTGAATTTGAACGAATTGTAAATATGGTTGGTGCTCTGAGCAAAGAAGTATCTCAATCTAAGGATATAGTCGATGTAATAAAAAACTCCTTACTCTCACCATCAGGTGCGGGTAACTTGGCGGAAATTACCTTAGAGAATATCCTGAAATCATCAGGGCTACGTAGTAATATTGATTTTGTTATGCAGTATAGTCTCGCTACCGAGGATAAAGCGGTTTTGCGCCCGGATGCTGTAGTATTCTTGCCAAGTGATAAATTGATGGTAATAGATGCTAAAGCTTCCAAGTTTTTAGTAGAGGATCAAGGGGACTTAAAAAATCTTGCAAGAACTATGAACACACATCTGCGTTCTTTAAGTGGAAAAAATTATGCTGAGATGGTGAAAAAAAGCCTGGCAAACAAAGAAAGTAATGTAGGCAATATAATTACTTTGATGTTTGTGCCGTCTGAACATGCTATTGAAAAAATCATTGAAGCAGATAGTGATTTTATGAACAAAGCGTGGATGGCTAATATCTTCCCGGTAGGGCCTGCTGGTTTGATGAATATGCTGTCATTTGCTAAGTTTCAAATTTCCGAACAATTGATGATGTATAATCATCAGCAAATCATTGAAGAAGTAAAAAAGCTTATCTCTTCAGTTGGAAATATTACAGAACACTCTATGCGTCTAGGTAGTAGTCTTTCTAGCACTATGAATCATTATGATAAATTTGCTGCCTCGTTTAATCGAAATTTCTTATCCAAAGCACGCAACATTAGCAAAATGGGGATAGAGGGTAGTAATTCAAAGAAAACTCAAGAATCCTTGCAGCGTTTTCAAGTGATCGCTCTAAAATCAGAACTTATAGATATAGAGCCCCAAAGTGAAATAAGTGAAATTAAAAATCTGGAAAAGTTATAGCTAAATATTGGCTTAGGTCTAAATAGTAAGGTTTATGGTTTTTGTGCACTAAGTAAGGGTTCAAAGCGTTAATTATTTACTCTCCAAAATACATCTAAACAAATATCTCAACGATATTAAATAATTGATGAACCTCGTTGCAAGGGCCATCAAAAGCTCCTTGACTCAAGTTGTAAGACGGATTATTTTAGGAGTATATACGTAAAAAGCATGCAAAATATACCCAGGCTGGAATGGCGATGCAAGCATAAATTGATCAAATGCGTAGCTGCGTTGAGTTTAATTTATTATACGATCGTGGGGTAATATTCAGCATTTTTACAGGTAGCAAACGTCTCTCCTGCAAGAAGCACAATATGGCATAAAAAATGATAAAACTTGGATTATACCAACATTACAAAGGTCTAAAATACGAATTAATTGGTATATGTAGACATTCAGAAACCCTAGAAGAGTTAGCCGTATATCGCGCGCTATACGGCGACTATAGGATGTGGGTAAGACCAATTGAAATGTTTAAGAGCGTAGTAGAAATAGACGGAATAACTCAGCAAAGATTTAAATTCATAGAACCATTGCTGAGCATAGCACCTAAAATACGTTAATTATTAGAGCGTCACTAATTACTGAACTTCTATAAATGGTTGTTCACTAATCCCTATTAGTGTGGCGCTTTCATCAGAATCATGGTCGTCATAAAACGGCTTAAGATCGATTGGCTTGCAGCCACCATCATATATCAAATCCCAAACGATAGGATGTAAAGTATTGTTTTGAAAAATTTCGCCGCTTATATTAATAGCCCCGCCTGGAGTAATCGTTGCTTTTGTTAAATTAGCTAAGTTAGCATTAGGAGATAATGTTATAGTAGCCCCTGAATTAATTATAATTGTGCTCATAAAAACCTCATATGTTTTACGTTGTTGAAATACAGTGCCATTAGTTAATTAAAATTAATAAATAGCGCCTCTAATAGATAACAAAAAGTAAGCATATTGTCAACCTAATAATTTATTGTTTAACTGAATAGGTGGTAAGCTAGGATGATTCTGCTGTTTTTAGCTATAGCAAATTAAGTTGAACGTAAAGCAGAAGAGGTATGGGGCAATCAATCTGTATTTTGTTTTGGCATAATACTAAGGATAAACTTGCTCTACCATGGTTGTAAGCTCAAAACGAATTTCTCTAGTGCCAACCTTTTTCTTAAACTAGGTTTATAAAAAAGGATTAATCGGCCACAACTTTGTTTCTACCGCTTTCTTTGGCTTCATACATTGCTCTGTCTGCTCTGGTGATAAAATCCTCTACGGATTCTCCTGGCTCTAATTCAGCAATGCCTATTGAAGCCGTCTTTTTTAAGGGGTCACTTTGTCCTGGAATAATAAAATCTGCTGATTCAATGGCTATTCTTGTTTTTTCTGCTATATTAGCGCAGGCTGCAAGGTCAACATTACCAAGTAATACTACAAATTCTTCGCCACCATAGCGTGCAATAAGGTCAGTTACCCTAAATAAAGATTTTAAAGTGTTGGCTAATGTTCTTAATACTGCGTCGCCAGCTGGGTGACCATAATTATCATTTACTTCTTTGAAATGATCCATATCTAGAATCATCATGCACATTGCTTTGCCAGATGTTTGGGCATTTTCTGACATTTGCTTGATATGTATATCAAAATAGCGTCGATTAAATAATCCAGTTAAACCATCTTTTGTAGATAAATCTACGCTTTCTTCTAGTTCAGTGCGCAGATTATCTTGATAATATTTTCTGCGTAATTGAGTTTTAATACGTGCTTGTAGTTCACTTTTATCTACGGGGTAAATAAAATAATCATTTATCCCAAGTTCCATGCCTTTAATAACCATAGCGATATTCTCTTCTTCGGCTAGAAGCATTAACACAGCATTTTTAAAAACTGGTTTTGAGCGCAACATTACCCCAATGCGTAAAGGGTCAACTACATCTATTTGACAACTAATGATAACAACATCTGGTATGAATGAGCCGAGGCTGTCGATCTCGTCGGGTGATGCTAATACTTGTACTTGTTCGCTTAGTGTACTAAGGCTAGCTTTGATATTTTTGGCTTGAATGACGTCATCATCAATTAGTAAAATTTTACTATCAGCAAAATTTTGTTTTGGAACCAGTACTTTTCAACCCAATTCAGAGACTGTGTTGTTTCTTAGTTTGAGTTCATCAATTACCGTTTCATGCGGGTCAAAGACTTAACTCTGGCAAATAATGCAGTATCATTTATTGGTTTTGTTAGGAATTCATCGGCTCCGGCTTCTAAACCCTTTACTCTATCTTCTATATCAGAAAGGGCTGTAACCATGACTACAGGTATGTGCGTAGTGTCTGGATTGGATTTTATATGTGTGCATGTCTCAAACCCATCCATTTCTGGCATCATGACATCTAGTAATACTATATCAATTTTATTTTCTTTTAACGCGCTTAGAGCTTTAACGCCATTGGTTGCCGTAACAACGGTATAATATTCACTGAGTAATTTTGCTTCTAGTAGTTTTACATTGGCGTCTAAATCATCTACTACTAATACTGTTGCCGTCATTGCTCTATTCTGGAAGTTGGGTTAATAAAAAAATCAATTGCTTGAAAAAACCTTTCAATTGATACTGGTTTTGATAAGTACATATCGCATCCAGATTGAGAAATTAAGTCTTCATCTGATTTCATTGCAAAGGCAGTTATTGCAATTATAGGTATATGTTTTGTTGTTTCGTTTGCTTTTAATTCTCGAATAAGGTCTATACCAGATATACCGCTATTGAGTTGAATATCCATTAAAATAAGTCTTGGTAATTCTGTGGTAGCAATATCAATAACGCCAACGCCGTCTTTTGATACAATAATATCACATTCTTTGATCATTAATAAATCATAGAATAATTTTAAGTTTAAATCGTTATCTTCGACGATGAGAACCTTCTTCATGACATTCTAGTATATATAATGTTAGCAAGACATAATGACTTTTCGGCTGACTGCTAGTTAACTTTATAACATAACAATTCTATACGCAAGCTAAGTGCTTCTATAAGGCAATTATTAATCATGGTTTTTAGTTTGTGTGGTTTGAGAGAGGGTCTGATTTTTCCCAAGCCCCAGAGTTTGCTTGACTAAAAGCGCTTATTGCAAATTTATTTATGTAGCTTTTTTCTAACAGTTTATTGATTGCATCAAAGTGTAATTTTTGTATATCATCGTATATAAAGAGTATTTTTTGTACAACCTTTGATTTAATTATGCTATTTTTAGAAAATGATTCAAGTATAGTTTTTTGTGACGGGTTAACAAAAATAATGATCTCTGCTTGATTATATTCGTTTAGATTATGGGTAATAAAAACAGGTTGTTTTTCTGGTAATGGGTCTAAGCTAGTGGCATGTGGAATAAAATGTTTTTTAGAATAAGTCCACAGAACTCGGTCTAGGTTCTGTGAGTAATCTTCATTTTCTGTAAAAACATTTGTTTTTAGATTGCTGTAATAACATTTTTCAGTAAGTTGACAAAAAGTTTTTGCTAGTTGACTTTGTGTGGTTTGATAACAACTAATTTTTATCATTGTGCTCTCGTCTAAGTTTTGTTTAATAATTTAATTATACTGTTCTTTCTTGCTTGTTGAGGATTGTGAAAGTATAATTTTATAATTAGTTGCTTCGTGTTTTAAAGTAGCATGTCAATAAGGATAAATATATACCATGTTAAGATGTACATACATAGTACTTATTCATAATAATGAAAGCAATATACCTAAATTAATTGCCTCTTTGAAGCAAGTTGAGGGGAATATTCGTAAAGAATTTATTTTTGTAGATGACGGTAGTACAGATGATTCATTAAATGTATTAAAACTAGCTGTAAATGACTTGCCACGCACGACTATCCTTACTCAGCAAAATCAAGGGCCTTCTATTAGTATAAATAAGGCTTCAAGTTTAGCTACTGGTGACTACATACACTTCGTTGAAGGTAATGAAGTGCTGCACCCAGGGTCTACAAAATTGCTCATAGAATCTAGTTTAAAACTAGGTGCTCAAGTAGCTGTGGGGCGTGTGTCATCTACGATAAAGGTAGACAAAATTAATGTAGCTCCAAAACTAATTGAAACACCGATCAAAGCGATATTGACCAATCAAATTCCATCTATACGTGAAATAGGTAGGGCTGGGTCGCTTGTACATAGGGAGTTGTTGGATAAAATAGATAAAGCTGATAGTAGTATATATACACAAAACATGTCTCTATCTTTACGTTGTGCTAAATATAGTAAATTTGTCTATATTAATGCTGATATTTCTAGCATTTTAGCTCGTAGTGATGATCAAAGTAATAGGTTTGTATCTTATAATACTTTAAGGGCGATATATAATTTTGTTAAAGTTAATCCAGAACTTTTTGCGAACCTCACATCTGAACTCTTGTTATCGTTAAGTCGAGAATCTATTCAGCGCGGCGATAAAATGCACTATTCTATTAAGTCTATAACTAGCAAATACATTAAATCTATTTCATTAGATTCAATTCTCAAAGCTTATAAAAAAGAGTTGGACAGATTATTTTAAGAAAATAACGTAATCACTCTTGAAGTAATTTTTTCAAAGCATATATAGACAGTACAGATGAGTGAGAACTTAATCTAAAATCAACTAAATGAAAGAGGTTACAATGAATTTTAGACCATTGCATGATCGTATTGCAATTCAAGCAATAGCTGCACAAGAAAAAACTACTGGTGGAATAATTATTCCAGATAATGCGCAAGAGAAGCCAATGAAAGGCAAAGTGGTGGCCGTTGGTAATGGAGCAAGAGATATTAATGGTAGTATTATTCCGTTAGAAGTTAAAGTCGGTGATATAGTTATGTATGGCAAATGGGGCGGTACAGAAATAAAAATTGATGGCCAGGAGTTGGTGATCATGAAAGAAAGTGATGTCGTTGGCATTCTGTCTAATTAAATTTTGAATAAACACATTTATAAGGAGAAGTAATAAAATGGCAAAACAAATAAAATATGGTACGAAAGCCCGCGAAGAAATGATCAAGGGCATTGATATCTTAGCTAATACAGTAAAGGTAACTTTAGGACCGAAAGGCCGTAATGTAGCTATTGAGCAATCTTTTGGCCCACCAAGATTGACAAAAGATGGCGTGACCGTTGCAAAAGCAGTTGAACTAAAAGATGCTAATCAAAATTTAGGCGCGCAACTAGTAAAGTCAGTAGCAAGCAAAACAGCTGATACTGCAGGCGATGGTACAACAACAGCAACAATCTTGACGCAAGCTATCGTAAAAGAAGGTAATAAGTCAGTTGCAGCTGGTTTTAACCCTATGGACCTTAAAAGAGGTATAGACTTAGCGGTTGAGCACGTGCAGGCTGAGATTAAAAAGTCTAGCAAAGCTATTAGTACACAAGAAGAAATAGCACAAGTTGGAACAATTTCTGCGAATGGTGATAAGCAAATTGGTGAGCAAATTGCTTTAGCTATGGAAAAAGTTGGTAAAGAAGGCGTGATCACTGTTGAAGAGGCTAAAAATTTCGGTTTTGAAGTTGATGTAGTTGAAGGCATGATGTTTGATAGAGGTTACTTATCACCAT
>CAJQOE010000062.1 GCA_905479885.1 uncultured Rickettsiaceae bacterium
GGTAAGATAGCATGGCAAAAAAACCTGATCCCACTCCTTCAATTACAAATTTACTCATTATTAAGTTAGAAAAAAGCACAAGCGTACTAAGCGGCGAATAATTTTCTAGACACGCATTTGCAGAACCGTCTGAACTCATAGTGATGGATAACACCCACATTAATGATGGGAATTTATCGTAAATCATTTCTTTGCCGGTATAATTAAAGTTATCCCCAAGTTCAGTGTCACCAAAAATAAACGGAATACCATAAGTTGTTTCGCCCAAATTCATTACTAATAGAGATGAAATCATGATTATAACAATAATAGTATATAGCGCCCAACTTAGCTTTTGTGCGTCCACTAGAAATCCATAGGTAAAGATCATAGCTGAGGGCATAACAACAATTAAAAATAAACTAAGCATTATAGCACCGCGTGTTGGGGCTTCAAAAGGGTGAGCCGATGCACTAGCAAATAGAGAACCGCCATTTGCAACTAAATTCTTAATTGCAACTTGCCCAGCAACTGGTCCTAGGGTAAGATTTTCTGCAACGCCAGATAAGTCAGTATAATTAATATTGCCTATGAAATCATGTGGCATTCCCATAGAGATAAGTGCAATTGCTGTGATAATAGAAAATGGTAATAATATAAACAAAAAGGCTCGCAAAAAATCATCATAAAAGTTACCGATAAAAGGGTTGCGACTATTAATGATGCCACGAATAAAAGCAACGAATACAGCAATTCCAGTAGCTCCAGAGAGGAAATTTTGTGCTATAAGAGCAAATACATGCGATAGCATAGTTAATTCTGACTCTGGATTATGGCTCTGCCAAAAGGTTCCGGTAGAAAAAGAAACAGCTGCATTAAGCGCATTTGAAAAACTAATATTGATTGGTAAATCATTAGCTGTGGGAAGCGAATCCTGGAAATAAATAATACAAAAAGTAGATAATATGCACAAGCTATTAAAATACATCAAGCTGGCAAAATATTCATGCCAGCTTTGGCTTGTCCAGCGTCCTTGTTGTTGTTTTAAGATTTCATGCTCAGCGTAGCCATACTTATAAACTACAGCAATATATTTACCCAACAGTGGAGCGCTAATAGTAATTAATGAAAAAAAAGCTATGGCTGCAATAATCATATTATTACTAGTGTGTTAAATCAATGTTGCTAGAATAATCACTTGGAAGAGTTAATGGCTTTTTCAGTCCACAGCTTACCAAGCTACTTGATAATAATACGATAAAAATAATTTCTTTCATGATTTATAATTATAATTGCTTTATTTGCGCAGTTTGTATTATACAATTAAAGTTCTGTAGAAATATTATATTAATTATGAAACAATGTATACGGCTTATTGGCCTCAGCTTGATTTTGCTACTAACTCAAAATGTTTATGCAGAAAAAGATAACATAATTGACCAAAATGCATACACGGACACAGAAACTAATTTTTTTGACGAACAAGGCAACAAAGTTTTTCTGGATCAATATGAAGATAAAACAGTGTTGCTTGTATTTTGGGCAACTTGGTGCGGAAGTTGTATTAGTGAATTACCATTTTTGGATAATTTAGCGAAGGATTTTCGTAAATTACCGTTTAAAGTTATTGCCTTGTCTCAGGATTATCAAGGAGTTGACGTGGTAGCAAAGTATTTTTTAGAACATGATATTAGGCATCTAGAAATATTCCATGATTATCAAAATCAATTATTTAGAGCAATGTCAGTTGTTAGTTTACCAACTGCATTTTTAATAAATAGTGATGGCAAGATTAAAAAACTTTTTAAAGGAAGAATCAAGTGGCAAGATAATGATATTCGCGCTATTCTATTAAATGAAATAGAAGGCAACCCAGAAATGCCAAAGAATAGCTACCAATCTCCATCATTAAATATGCAGGTTGGAAAAGTGCCGGCGCCTTTATTGAATGAAAAACCTAACGATAATACAAAGGAGAAACAAAATGAGCAAAAAGCAGATGGGTCGTAATAATAACGTAGTTGCTGATGCAGGGCCAAGAACTTCTGGTAGACGCCAGGGGAAATTAGAATATTTGTTATCTTTTTTGCCTCTGGGGTTTGGAAGCTCTAAACCTGTTGTGGCCGTATTTAGGTTAGATGGAGTAATTGGTAAAGCTGGAGGGTTTAAATCTGGCTTGACAATCAATTCGTTGAATAAATTGATTGAAAAAATGTTCAAAATCGAGAATTTAGATGCTGTTTGTCTAAGCATTAATTCGCCAGGTGGCACTCCCGTTCAAGCCGAATTAATTGCTAACAGAATTATAGGACTAGCTAAAGCAAAAGAAATCCCAGTATTTAGTTTTATAGAAGATGTAGCTGCATCCGGTGGCTATTGGTTAGCTTGCGCTGCAAATAAAATATATGCAAGTCAAAGTTCGATTATAGGGAGTATTGGCGTTATATCTAGCGGTTTTGGCTTTCATGAAGCTATAGAAAAATTAGGTATTGAACGTCGCGTATATACTGAAGGCAAGAGTAAATCTGTCCTTGATCCGTTTCAACCAGCTAAGAAATCTGATATTAAAATTCTCAATAAAATTCAGAAAGAAATCCATAGTCATTTTATTGATACGGTGAAAAAAAGACGTGCCGGTAGGTTAACACAAAATGATGATATTTTATTTAATGGCGAGTTCTGGACTGGACAAATTGCCTTAGATTATGGCCTTATAGATGGCATTGATAATCTATATTCATTTATACAAAAGCGTTATGGCGACAATGTAAAAGTCGAATATGTAGAAAATAAGCAGCCATGGTTTAAGAAGAAATTAGGCATGAGTCAAGTAAGCCAAGCATTCGCTAATGATTTATCTGAGGGTATTATTAGTTCTTTGGAAAAGCGCGTTATATCTAGCAAATTTGATATAAAATAAACAAGATTACTCTGAGCATAAGGCAATTACAGTCCAAGTTTAAGCGAATTGTGTGATGGTCGATGGGCAATTCAATACGTGCCCGCTATCATTTTGTTGCGTTTACGCACAGAAGAAGTTGGTATGCCAATAGCTTCGCGGTATTTAGCAACGGTTCTGCGCGCAATACTAATATTAAATTTAGATAATTGTTCAGAGATATCGTCATCTGACAGAATATGATCTGATTCTTCGCTCATTATAAGCTGTTTTATAATTTCCTTGGCTTTTGTACTAGATATATTATCTCCAGAGTTACGTGTGGTGTTGAGACTGGACGAGAAAAAATATTTTAATTCGAATATACCAGTTGGTGTAGAGATGTATTTATGAGCAGTAGATCTGCTAATTGTACTTTCATTAAAATCAGTTATTGCAGCAATTTTGTTTAGAGTCATTGGTTTTAGATACATGACTCCACGCGTAAAAAAATCCATCTGTTCTTGCACTATAGCTGTGGCTACTTTTAGGATAGTATTACTACGTTGTTCAATGCTTTTAACAACCATATTCGCAGTTTCGATCTCGGTCCTGGCGAAATCTTTTTCTTCTTTAGTATGAAAACTTCCTTTTACTTTCAAGTAATATTCCTCACTTACACGTAGTCGTGGCATAGCTTCAGGGTTTGTTTCAAGCTTAGCAAGACCATCTTCTGTAAAGGTTAGAATAATATCTGGTATTTTATAGCTAGTGGGTTCTATAAAGAATCCGTTGGCAGGTTTAGGATTTAATAATTTGATTTGTTTAATGAGAGCGCTAATATTACCAATATTTACGTTACATAATTTTGATAATTTTTTTAAATTACCCTCTGCAATTAGTTCTATATTTTGTACCATTGCAAGTAGTGATGGATCAACGTTTTCTTGGTCATTTAGTTGAATTAGTAGGCATTCACGTAAATTACGTGCAAAAATCCCTATAGGGTCAAATGTTTGTAGTTTTTTTAAGACTCCGAGTGCAATTTTTTCATCGCACCTTAATACTTTAGACGTTTCATATAGGCTGACATTTAGGTATCCACTGCTGGATAAGGAGTCAAGCAAATAATGAGCAATAAGTTTGTCTTTATTATCGTCGAAAGCTAAGTTGATTTGTTCGGTAATATGTTCTTTTAGAGATTTTTCACTAGCTATATTAGATAAAAAATCTTGGCTTGAATATCCTCCAGCGTATGATTGTCTTGTGGCTGGCTGTTGAGAAACTTCTTTTTTAGTCCCATGGTTTTGATTGCTGTCAACAGTAACATTGCCATCTTCAATAAAAGGGTTTTTATCTAATTCTTGTGCAGCAAACTCAGCTAGTTCCATATTCGACATTTGCAATATTGCAATGCTCTGATGCATGGTGGTAGTCATGGTCAGAGATTGTTTTTGCTGAAGAGTTTGGATTTGCTTTGGCATACTACTTATTAAATAACCCTAGTGTTCAAAGAAATTTGCTTTATTATAGCTGTTACTCAATAATTTTTATATAAAATAAGCTACATGACACCAATTTTTTATATTAAGGATGGAAATTTAAGTTTCGCAGATAAAATAATATTATCTGGCATAGAGCTGTATATTGCACCTGGGGATAGAGTTTGTCTAGTTGGAAAAAATGGGTGTGGTAAGTCCAGCTTAATGAAGGTTATTGAAGGAGAGTATGCTCTAGATGTTGGCAAGCCGTTTCAAGATCCAGGGATAAATGTTGGTTATTTAAAACAGGATATGAAGTCTTTACCAGCTGGAAAAATATATGATTTTGTCTTAAGTGAGTTTGATGACCCAGAGAGCAATAAATATCATGCTGATATAATTCTAAAGCAGTTGGAAATTGATGGTGAAGCCGAGTTAAAAAATTGTTCTGGCGGTCAAGTTAGAAGAGCTTGTCTTGCCAAAGCCTTAATTAATAAACCAGATATTTTACTACTAGATGAGCCAACTAATCATCTTGATATCCAAGCGATTGAATGGCTTGAGGAGTATATAAGAAATTATCCAGGTGCTGTAATATGTATTAGTCACGATCGCATGTTCCAAGAAAATATTACCAACCGAGTTTGGTGGATTGATCGCGGGGTGTTACGAAAATCTAATCGTGGATTTAAATATTACGATCAATGGCGTGAAGAAATTATAATTTCAGAAGAAGCAGCTTTACGAAAAATGAATCGTAAACTTGAAATAGAAAGAGGTTGGCTTGGTACTGGTGTAACTGCTAGGAGAAAACGTAACCAGAAACGTTTAGCTAATTTATATAGGCTTAGAGAGACATTTAAAGCTCAACAATCACATTTGCATCAAGCTAAAGCCAGAGTGCAAATAGAACTAGCTGAAGAAATGAAGAAAACTAAGTTCATCATAGAAGCAGAGCATATAACCTATAATTTCCCTGGTAAAAAATTATTTGATGATTTTAATTTCAAAGTCAAAAAAGGTGAAAAAATAGGAGTGATCGGCCCTAATGGTGTCGGCAAGTCTACATTGATACGATTGCTTACTAAAGAGTTGGAACCAGCTTCTGGTAAAGTAAAGCATGGTACTAATATAGAGATTACATATTTTGATCAACACAGAAGCGATTTAAATCCTGATTATAGTTTGCAGCAAACGCTTTGCCCCGGTGGTGGCGATCAAGTGCTTTTGAAAGACAAAACAATGCATATTGCTGGCTATTTAAAAAAGTTTATGTTTGATCCAAAGAATTTAGGCAATAAGGTTTCAACCCTATCTGGAGGCGAGGCAAATAGATTATTACTAGCAAAAGCATTAATTAACCCAGGCAATTTATTTATTCTCGATGAGCCAACTAATGATCTTGATATGGATTCTCTGGAAATGTTATTGGAAATATTAGCAGATTATTCTGGTACCCTGATAATAGTTAGTCATGATAGAGATTTCTTAGAGCGCTTAGTAACTAGAACTTTAGTATTTGCTGGTAGCGAAATTATAGATTTATATGGCGGTTATGACGATTATTTAAAATATTATAAAAAAGATATCAAGCCCTCTAGTGTAAAGAGTAAGGCTGCTAAACCAATCATCCCTCTAGTAACGCAAGCACCACAAAAATTAAGCTATAAATATATGCGTTTGCTAGAAACTCTGCCTGGTGAAATAGAGACATTAGAAAAGCAAATTAAGATTATAGAAGATCAATTATCAAAGCCAGATTTGTATAATAGAGATAATAAAAAATTCAATCAATTATCACAAAATTTGGAGCAAGCTAAAATTGATCTAGAACGCAAATTAGAACAGTGGTTAGAAGTGGAGATTATGCAAGAAACCATCAAGAATTAATTATGAATAAATCGCTAAAATTATATATAATTTTTTGTAGTATATTTTGTACAATTATTGTAACGGGCAACTTGATTTTTCAGAAATTTATTACATTAAATATATTCAATAATATTTTAGAAGTTTCTGTGGGAGTCCTACTTTATCCATTAACATTTTTGATTTCAGACTTAGTCACGGAGTTTTATGGTAAGTCAGCTGCTAAATTTATGATTAATGTTGCGATATTATGCAGCCTCATGGTACTCGGGTTAATCTCTGTTTCAGATTATTGTAGTGCAACAGCATGGTCTGTGATAGATGACCAAACTTTTCATAAAGTATTTAATGTTTATGGTATTAACGCGGCGGCTTCAATTGTTGCTAACTATCTTGGTCAACTATGTGATATTTATTTGTTTTCTTATTTAAAAGTGCTTACGCAAGGTAAGCACTTATGGTTTAGAAATAATGTAAGTACCATAGTGGGGCAGTCTGTAGACACCGTGATAATAGTTTTTATATTATCTTTTTTTGATATAATACCTTGGGAGCTATTTATAATAGTAACACTAAGTAGCTTATCATTTAAAATATTGGCCACTTTGGCCTCTACGCCTTTTTGCTATTGTGGGTACTATTTAATGTGTAAATTTTCTATAGCTAAAATTAAATGATCTTTTTTTATAGTAGGAAATAATTCTTTAGTAAAAGGAAACATTTCGCATTTATCGTCATTAAATTTAATTTCAATGATATCGCCAGCACCATAATTCGCTATCTCCAGAACTGTACCAATATTTTCTCCAGATTCATTTAATACTTTCAGGCCGCGTAAATCTTCTATATAGAATTCATCGTCGAGAGGTTTTGGTAAGGTCTCTCTTAGGCAATATAATTTTGTACCTTTTAGTAATTCAGCTTGGTTGCGATCGTTGCAATCTGCAAGTTTACAAACTACTCCGCCTTTAGAGACTTCTCTAATCATTTTAAATCGTACTATATTACGGTTTTTATCTAATACAGTGAGCGCTGCAATATTAACAACAGGGTCAGTATAGGACTTAATTAATACATTTCCTTGGATTCCGTGCGCTGCGGATATTACACCAACTAAAATTAATTTCTCTTCTTTAATCATTTTTGGAGCATCTCATTGATCTATTGTTAAAAAGGGATTATCTTAAAAGTTACAGTTTTAGTAGAAGAGTTTATAACATAAAAATCCGAAATGATGAAAAAATTATTCATAAGCCTAGTATTAATTTTTGCCATAATGGGGGGTACTGTATTTGCATCCATTACACTGACTAATTATAAAAAAATATATCAAGAGTTTGTGCAGGGTATGAAGATTGATCCTGCTTCTATTAAAGAAGGTGAGTTTGCCATAAAAAAATTCCCTGCTCCATATTTGGTTATTGATAAAATAGAACAAGCCGGCAAGGTAATAGTTAAAGATGTTGAAATTCGTTTTTCTATGATGTCATTACTTACATTTTCTCCTAAGATTGCTAGTGTAAAGATAGGAGAAGCTAGAATATATCTAGATCATGATGATGTGAATTTTTTTAGTCATGATGAGTTTATTTCGGAACTGCTAGCAAAAGATGCTCTATCAGCTCAAGCGAGCATTGATAAATTGATTTTTGTTGAGTCAGATGCAGATGTGCCTCTGGTCATAGAGAATTTTGTTTTTAGTAGTAGAGACAATAACACTAGTTTTACTGGTACTGTAGATACAGTGGGTGATCTTGATGGGTCATTTATTACCTCGGGAGACGATGTAATATTCAAATTAAATGTAAATGACCAAACTTATAATCTAAATATCGAAGAGAGTTATAAGAATAATAGTTTGGAGAAGGGCAGTTTTAGTATGGAAACTTCTGGCTTAGCTCAAAAAATAGTAAAATTAATCCCTGATCTTGCAGAGCTTGCTGGTACAATAAATAGCGAAGAAAAAGTAAAAATTACTTTAGATATAGAGCCTAGTAATAACCATATATCCTTAAAAAATATTGTTATTAGTTCGGATTCTATTACAGGCACAGGTGAAATGAGTTTGAGTAAAAACAATTTTGATAAAAATGATATAAAGTTAGAATTCACCAAAATAGATATTGATTCTTGGCGCAATGCTAAGGGTGATGGTTCTAGTACTTATAGTAATAAATATACTTCAAATAAACGTTTTGATTTTAGCAAGAATCCTATGCGGCTTGAGGTATCCTTTAAAGATATCAAGCTGGGTGAAGATAATTCATTAAGCGATGTGAGTATTAAGGCTGCGATTGAAGATGGTAAGCTATATATACAAGATTGTTCTGGTGATATTGATAAAAGTGGAAAATTTAAAATTAATGGAATTATTACCCAAAATTCATTTAGGAGTTTGTTTAATGGTAAGGTGGTATTTAATCACAAAGATTTAAATGATCTGGCTGAGTATTTTTCTGGACCAGAGGTACGTACCGCATCTGCTATTCCTTTTGCATTCTCCTCGGATGTTAAAATGAGCTCTGTAGATTTATCGTTACAAAATTTATTAATCAAGACAAATGACACAGATATAGCTGGTAACCTGTCCACTAAATTTATAGGTAATTCACCTAGGACTAATGCCACGATTAGATTTTCTGTGGTTGACCTTGATAAAGGTAGTTTTCCAGCTTTGTCGCAGGCCTTCAATTATGCTATGAGTTTATTTGATGGTATGAAAGAGGAGGGTTATTTAGGTAAATTTATTCCAATTCGTAAAATTAGTTCTATAGCTAATTATGATATAACGTTTGATCGTTTGTTAGTTGGTCAAAAAATGTACGATAATGTAAATTTTAACCTAGAAACTTCTCCTGGGAGAGTATCGCTTGAACAACTATTTATACAAAATGGTGACGATTGGATTGATTCGAGTGTAGCATTGGAAGCTCAGGGTATTAAACCAGTTATTTATTTTACTATTCATAATGCTTTTATGGGTGTAGATTTCTTGACAGCACCTTCTATGCTAAAATTGCGTAGGAAAATACTAGATACTTTGGATTTAAGCAAAGTTGATATCGCAATGAGTTTTTCGATTAAAAAATTATATCAAGACGCCTTCTCTCTGAACAGAGTATTATTTCAAGCTAGAAATAATAAAAATTTGTTAGATATTAAAAAGTTTGATACCGATTTATTGGGTGGTAGAATGCAATCATCTGGTAGCATACTCCTTGACCCTTATACTTTGAACTTTGTGTATGCTTTAAACTCAGTACATATTGAGGAGGTTGCTAAACTGTTACCGCAAGGCATGTTAGAAAGCGGTGGTGTTTTAAGTGCTAGTGGAATGTGGTCTACGCGTGGGGATAAGTTAGACGAACAATTATATAATTTATATACACGCTCTAACGTAGTAACTAAGGATATTGTATTACAAAATTTCTCAATTGATAATTTGATCCAAGAAATGGGGGTTGCAAATTATAATGTTCTAAGTTTAAAAGAAGATATAAAAAAGGCTATGCTGACGCAAAGTACCCAAATTAGTGATCTTAAAACCAACGTTGAGTTGAGTAAGGGAGTTTTTACACTGTCAGCCTTAGCGTTTAAAACAAAATATAGTGCCGCTTCTGGATCTGCTTTATTTAACTTATACGATTTTAACGTGGATTCATCTACTATATTCTCTTTTTACCTAGCGAAACCCAAATATGGAAGAAGTACAACAGATTATGCTCCAGCAAAAATGACTGTTACTGCAAATGGGAATTTACTTTCACCTAAAAAGACTGCTGATACCAAAGAGCTCGAAGAAATATTAAAGGCTAGAAATCAACAATAAATTTGTTGTGGGTGCTAGATTATCTTGACCTTTGGTATATGTTAAGCTAATTTCCAATCCTTTGTTTAGGGTATATTTAGAATATTAGCATATGAATATTTTTAAAATTTTTACAGACTACAGACAATTCCAAATTTTTATATTAGGCATATTCAGCGGAATGCCTTTGACAATTATTTATTCTACGCTTGCTGGTTGGATGAAAGGTGCAAGTGTAGATATTGCTATTATTACAACCTTTGCGATTGCTAGGATTTTTTATTCATTAAAATTTTTGTGGGCACCATTTGTTGATCAAATTAATTTACCAGTACTATATAGAATAGGGCACCGTAAGAGCTGGATGTGTTTGATAAGTGCGATTATAGCGTTTGTTATATATAGCTATAGTAAATGTAATCCTAGTGAGTCGCTATCAGAACTGTATATATTGACAATAATATTGGGTGTTAGCTCAGCAACACTTGATATTGTAATTGATGCATTTAGAATTGATACTATTGAAAAAGATAAGCAATCAATTGCGGCAGCTAACGCTGTATTTGGCTATTTATTAGGTGGTTTAGTTGCTGGTGCAGGCGCTTTTTACATGGCAGAAGATTATGGCTGGGAATTCGCTTTTAGAGTAATTAGTGCATTATATATTGTTGGTATTATGTTTATGCTGACTTTAAAAGAACCAGAAATAGTACGTGAAAAATTTAATACATTATCCTTGCATTCATGGAAAGTGATGACAATAGATCCATTTTCTGATTTTTTAAAAAGAGATGGGGCTATTATTATATTATTGGCTGTTATATTTTATAAGCTTGGTGATGCAATGTTAGGCGTGGTTGCTACTCCATTCTATATGGAACTTGGTTTTACATTAAAAGAGATTGCTAGGACTGTTAAAGTGTTTGGTTTATCTGCTCTGGTTGTAGGGTCTTATGTGGGAGGCTTTATAATGTATCGTTTCGGTCATTTTAAAGGCTTAATGATTGGCGGGATAGCACAAAGCATTACTAACGTATCATTTATCTGGTTACATCATATGGGACACGATATAGACGCCTTGTGGATAGCTATTGCAGTTGAAAATCTTGCTTCTGGTATGGGTAATGCTGCGCTCATTGGTTATTTGAGTTATTTATGTAACAAACAATTTTCAGCCACCCAATATGCATTATTTAGCAGCGCTTCTGGCTTATTTAGTCATACTATTGTAATGTATGGTGGTTCCCTTGTGAAAATCATGGGTTGGGATATGTACTTTGTGATGACGATTTTATTGGCAATTCCTGGGTTGCTATTGCTATTTTACCTGAATAATAAATATGGATTTTCTAATAACCCTAGTGTAGATAAACCTAGTTCTTAAAAAAAATGTTATAAATATAAAAATTACTATTTTGTATTGTTAACCTTTTTGTGTTATCCTGCTAGCTTAGGGTAATTATATTGCTGCGAGCTATAATAGTGTTTAGAAAAAAATTCTCCATAATTGCAGTGCTAATTGCCTTGAATATAACATTTTCAACGTTAGTTGCAGAGGCGGCGGCCAGCAAGAAGGCTGTTGCTACAAAATTATCTGGCCCAGTTCAGACAAGTCTTATTATCGACGGTAAGTCTGGTAAAATTTTACATTCTCGTAATGCTAGGGCTAAAATATACCCAGCCTCTCTTGCAAAGGTAATGACGATATATTTAATTTTTGAAGCTCTGGAGTCTGGAAAATTATCTTTAAACCAACAATTATATGTTTCCAAGTATGCTACACAAGCTCTACCGTCCAAATTATACCTAAAGCCCACAGAGCGTATTGCAGTTAGAGACAGCATTTTGGCTCTTACGATTAAATCTGCAAATGATGTAGCGCGAGTGGTTGCAGAAAATATGGCTGGTTCGGAACAAAAATTTGCGCGCTTAATGACTATTAGAGCTCGCCAACTTGGAATGAAAAACACTAATTTTACTAACGCATCTGGGTGGCACGACCCAAAGCAGTTTACTACAGCTGTAGATCTTGCTAAATTATCTATTGCTATTAAGCGTGATTTTCCGCAATATTACCATTTTTTCAATAAAACCAGTTTTAAATATAAAGGGAAAACTATTAATGGTCATAATAGAGTTACAGCTACTTACCCTGGTGCTGAAGGTTTAAAGACAGGGTTTCACACTCCTGGTGGATGTAATTTAATTACTATTGCTACTAGAGGTAATAAAAGCCTAGTAGGGGTAGTAACGGGTCGTAAAAGTAGCGCAATCCGTGACAAGCAAATGGTGCAATTACTTGATCAACATTTCGGGGCAAGAACGGAAACTATCAAAAAAGCTAATCATTTACAAAAGCGTCAAGTGCGTTCATCATCGCTTTCTAGGCGCTAATATCTTTTAGTACCAATTATTTTCTAAGCTAGATCTGAATAATTCTTGTTCAGTTTTGCGTCTTTTAACTAGACCAGGTAGTTTTTTGCCGCCTGCATATACCCATTTCATAAACTCTTTGCTAGCTTCTTTGTATAATTCATAATTTAATTTTTGTCTTAAGGTGGATCGCTGTAAGGCAGCGCTTCCTAGATTAAAAGTAAAAGAAACTAAGGCAGCAAAATGATCATCGTAAGCGTCCAGCGAACCAGCTTATGGACAAAAATAAAATTATAGCTTAAGATTCCAAGGCAATAAATCCACTAATTTGTTAGAGTTATAGTCCTGTATGACATCCAACACCTTCTTCAAGTATAGCCACGGATTGAC
>CAJQOE010000063.1 GCA_905479885.1 uncultured Rickettsiaceae bacterium
TATTAATTCATCAAATTGTCATCATGAAAATTTTACCGATGATAGCTGTGTTGGTAACGAATCATGGTAAAATATGTTCCAGACCAAGGGGATGTAGTGTGGCTTAATTTTGAACCACAAAGAGGTAATGAAATTAAAAAAACTAGGCCAGCTTTAGTAATTTCTTCTAAAAAATATAATGCTAAAACTAACTTAGCTATTTTTATGCCTATAACAAGCCAAATAAAACATTATCCTTTTGAGCTTGAGGTTAGTATTGTTGATGCGCGTGCAATAATGACCCAGTAAATGGGTTAATGCGCGTTGAAAAATGACCCACCCTAGCGGTGGTTTTTTGTTATGGTGTTAATCCATTATTATCAACCTATACTTCTTGTTATTTTAATGAATAACGGTGGTATAAATCAGGAGATGTTAATAATGGAAAGTAGAAGGAAAATTCTTAATCGTCATCGAGGTGGCGAGGCAATACGCTCTATCAGTCGAGAGTTAAATGTATCACGCAATACCGTTCGTGAGATAATTCGCAGTGACGAGCCTCCGTCAGCTTCTTATGTGCGCAGCTTACAGCCTCATTCATCACTGGGGTCTTACATTGAGTCTTTAGAGAAGTTGCTTCGTGAGAATAAACTAGCGAAACCCAAACGGACAATTCGTCATTTATTTGAAGAGCTTCAATTATCAGGATATGCTGGCAGCTATTCAGCCGTTGGGCGCTATGCTGCCAAATGGAAGGAACGCTCATCAGCTGTTAGTGCTGTTGCTTGTGTACCCTTGTCGTTTGCTCCTGGTGAAGCGTATCAGTTTGACTGGAGTACTGATAACATAGTGATAAATGATGAGATTATATCAGTAAAAGTCGCTCATTTTGTTCTATGTTATTCACGCAAAAGATTTACTTATATTTATCCGAATGAGACGCATGAGATGGTTTTTGATGCGCATATACGTGCTTTTGAATTCTTTGGTGGCACTCCGATTCGTGGCATCTATGATAACATGACGACGGCTGTAAAAAAGGTCTTGGTAGGAAAGGAGCGAGAGTGGAATCCTCATTTTGAACGTCTCTGCGCACATTATCGTGTTGAACCTACGGCCTGCACACCTGCTAGTGGCAATGAAAAGGGTATAGTCGAGCGTCAGGTTAAAATATCCCGTCAACAATTTTTTACTCCCATGCCAGATGGTAATAGCCTGCAAGAACTGAATGACCGCTTAGCAAGCCAGCTTATCGCCTATAACAAAACTCATAAACATCCTGAGTTTAAAGATAGAACCTTAGATCAAGTTTTTGAGAAAGAGCAAGGATCTCTAGTATCAGCGCCAATATTATTTGATGGCTGCAAAGAAACTGACGTCAAAATATCGACCACTTGCTTAGCGCGCTTTGATAGCAACAGTTATAGTGTTGCGTGCTCATGCGCAGGAAAAGTAGTGCAGTGCAAATCTTATGCTGATAAGGTGGTGTTCATATATGACGGCGTCGAGGTTGGTCGCCATGAGCGTAGGTTCACAAGAGGTCAAACCTACTACAACCACAATCATTACTTCCCCATACTGGCTAAAAAACCAGGGGCTCTGCGTAATGGAGCCCCTTTCGTAGATATGGTTTTGCCCGATGAGTTAAATAAAGTACGTCAGCACCTCGAAAAACAGGTAAATGGAGCAAGAGACTTTGCTCATATCTTGTCGTATATTCCACTAGAATCATTGGAATTGGTAGTGATTGCATGTAAAGAGGCAATAAAATCCAAGACTATTAGCAAAGATGTTATCCTAAATATTTTACTGCGACAAAATGATATACCCTATGAAAACAAGGAAGCTTTAAACATTGTTTACCTGCCCATAAAACATATCCCAACAGCCGATATGAATGTTTATAACACGCTATTATCAGGGGTGTCGTCATGAGCATTCAACTACAATCAGTGCACGTCAATGACGTTACTCGCGATGACATAGTCATGTTAATGAAGGATTTAAAGCTGACTGGCATGATTGACTCCTATGACGAAATCATATCGGATATGATAAAACGTAAAGCTCCTACTGCTTATGCTTTTATCCAGCTATTAAAAGCTGAAATCAAAACTAGATCAATCAAAGCTATAAAGAATCGAATGAATGTTGCAAAGTTCCCAGAGATAAAGGATTTGCACGACTTTATCTTTAGCGATACTCCCATTAATCAGGAGCAGGTGATGAATCTATATTCTAGTGATTTTGTAAAAACTTCTCGCAATATAATTGCTATTGGCGGCACTGGTACTGGTAAGTCCCACTTGGCAATTAGCATTGCTGCAAAAGCAGTGCGCAAAGGATATAAAGCTCGATTCTTCAATCTTGTAGACTTGGCAAACCAACTAGAAAGAGACGTGCTTGATGGAGTTGCAGGTCGTTTAGCAAAGCAAATGGAGAAAATGGATATACTTGTTTTAGATGAGCTTGGATACCTGCCCTTTTCTAAAAATGGAGGACAGCTAATCTTCCATCTTTTATCAAGAATACAGGCTAATACTTCACTGATAATCACATCAAACCTAATATTTAGCGAGTGGAACAGCGTCTTTAATGATAAAAAAATGACCGCAGCTCTGCTTGATAGAGTCTGTCACAATTGCGATATTATTGAGACTGGAAATGACAGCTATCGCATGAAAAAACGTAAATAATAAAATCATAAATATAGAAGAGGTTGTCTAATCTAGATATAAAAACTCTGGATTACCAACCTTTTTTTACGCCCAAAATAAACACCACAAATCTAATATATAATGTGCTTAAATCCACGCAATAGGTGGGTCATTTTTCAACGCACATGGTGGGTCAATTTTCAATGCGTATTGACAGTCTTAGTATATAGTTGCTCTTTGCCAAAGGGTAAATTAACATAAGCATAATCTCCATCTTCTAACTTATCAAGAACCTTATATCTCGACAAAGCATCTTCAAAAGTAACCCCAGGATCATAATATGCTTGTATATATTTACCTGTATCATCATATCCACTAGCTCGGGCTATAGTGTCGTATAACATTCCAGATAATTCGCCGCCAATGATTCCACAGAATGCTGAAGCAGCAATAGCACCAGTACCCGCAGTCGCAATAGTACACACATAGCCAGCAGCCAAACTACCTGTAAACTCTACTATTGACTTTGATAAAGGTTTATTCTGCACCGTGGAGGAGATTGATATATTTAATACAGCGTCATTAGTAATTGCGATAGCTGAAGATATGGGTGATTTGTGCATCAATCCAGACAAAGCTGTATGCCCTACCTTTAAGGCTTCAAAAGTATAATAAAAAGGGGAAGATAAATCTTGATTTAACTCTTGCTGAATAATGTTCTGTTTCATATTGACTTGTTTTTTTGTATTTTAACAAGCTGAGTTCTTAAGAAAATCAAAATTATATCAAATAAAGCTCCAAACATAAGGATCAAAAATAACTCTAGTATGCTATATTGGTAGGTTGTAGATTTAAAATAAATTACTAAAAAAATAACTATTAATATTTCGACTACAGCAAATATTTTTAATTTGTTATAAGTGCTAGAATTTATTTTATAAAATTTATATTGTTGATTAAAAAACCGCAAAAAACTTCCTCTTTCTATATAAACAAGTTGCCCATCAGATTTTCTTTCAACTGATGTAAACATTTTTGACCAACTTAACATTTTATTCTCCTTGTAAAATTATTGTGTACTACAAATTTATTTTTCAATACTTGAACTATTAATCCTAAGCCTAAAGCCTGTAATAGAAATATCAAAAGAGTTGTAGAACTGTGAGGTGATGTTAACTTCATATAAATAATACAACCTATTGCGAATGAAAATTCTAATATCACAAACAACTTTAAAAAATTGTATGTAGACTGACTAATTTCATAACAAATCGTGCTTAACCTAAAATTATTCCACCTTTTAGCTCTGTATATAATTCTTCCGTCTAGCTCTCTCTTTGCACCAGTCCAATATTTAGGCATTATGTACATAATTTTTTACCATCCTTATTTACTTTTTTGTTTTCTACTTTGCCAATTCAGTAAATATTGTTTTGCAATATTTGAATCATCAATTAAAACTACGTTCTCCGCATTGCGAGTATCAGCTGATTTAGTGAAATTAAATGATCCAGTAATAACCTTATGTTTATCTATAATCATTACTTTGTTATGCGCAATTCCTGACATTTTATCGGAATATACTTCTATACCAGCTTCCTTCAATTCCTGATAAATTTGCT
>CAJQOE010000064.1 GCA_905479885.1 uncultured Rickettsiaceae bacterium
TAAAGCTAATAAGTTATTTCCTTCTTTTGTACCAACATAGATATTACCATTTGCTACAGCAGGAGCACAGACCGATATTCTACCCGTAACTGATGCACTCCATTTTTGAGTACCATCAGGATTTACAGCAAATATAGCACCAGAACTACCACCCAAATCAACACTAACAATTATAGTGCCATCAGAGTCAATGGCTATACCACTTTGCGCATTTCCGCCTAAATTAAAAGACCAAATTACGGAACCATTTGCTGGATGTAATGCATATAAATTATCGTCATCAGAAGATACATAAACAGAACCATCTTGAGCAATAGCAGGTGTTGACCTTATATTAAAACCAGCAGTATTAAATACCCACTTTTGAGTACCATCTGGATTCACAGCATATAAATTGTCACTATCTGAACCTATATAAATTGTACCGTCTGCAGCAATTGATGGAGTTGCATAGATAGCATTACTACCAATAGGAAATTTCCATTTTTGTGAACCGTCAGGATTGATTGCGTGTAGATTATCATCTTTAGATCCTACATAGATTGTACCATCTGAACCTATTGAAGCTGATGAATAAACATTATCACTAAGACCAGTATATGTCCATTTTAAAGTTCCATCTGGGTTTATTGCATGAAAATTATCGTTATCTTCAGAGCCAATATAGATTGTACCATCAGCACCAATTGCAGGTGATTGTGGTTTAATTTGAGCTCCAATATCAAAAGCCCATTTTTCACCCCACACATATACTTTTTTTGTATCATTAAAAGTAAAACCTTGATTATCTACAATTTGTAATTTAACATCATAAATTCCAATATTAGAAAATGTATGGGTTGGATTTTCTACATTACTTGTATTACCATCACCAAAATCCCAATTCCAAGATACTGCTGAGCTTTGAGGTAGAAATGCTGGGTTATAGGTAAACTGTAAAAGTTCAGAATTCATTGGAGACTCAACATTTAATAAAAACGCAGAGATATTACCTGGTGTTGCATTTGCTTTTACACCTTTAGACTTAGATTCATCTGAATAATTAATTTGAAATGTAAATTCATATTCAACATCATTTGTTAGGCCAGCAATTTGATAAGAGTTTACACCAGTTTGCACTTGAACATTTTTATCATCTGGCGTCCAAGATATATTATAACTTTCAATATCATTTCTATTTGGAGTATCCCAAATTGCTATTGCAAACTCATTACCTGGTAATACTGAAAAATTCAATTCATCAACAGGAGTCAATGCAATTTTGTTTTTACCTGATATACCAAATTCATCATAATCTGCCTGAATTGAGAACTCATAAACTAGATCATTATCTAATCCCGTAATTTCATAACTGTTTGCCCCAGCATCTACCTTTATTTCTTGACCATTAGGTGAGTAGTTGATTATGAAATTTGAAGGTGTATTATTACCTTGTGGGTTTTCCCAAGATAAATCTACTTTTTCATGTGCTACATTACCATTAAAAACTTTAATAACGTTTAAATTAAAATTTGCTTTTGGCAAATTTTCTTCTTGACATGACAAAATCATTAAAGATATTGTTGCCAAAAGAAAGTATAATAATTTATTTATTTTTTTCATTTTTATAATATTTTAAGGATCCAATGGATCTGTTGAATCTAAATGTAAGACTTCAATAAGTGAAGTGAATTCTATATCGAAATCTGATAATCTATTGTAAAGTACAAAGGGAATATGCTTCATTTCATTTTGAGATCTTGTTAAATATCTATCCGAAGAAACATATTCACTATGAGATTTAGATGTAGAAATAACTCCTTTTTTTGATACTGGTATACTATATTTAAAAATAAGCCTCCCAACATTTCTCATATTTGTTGTAGTATGTCTTGAATGGGGATCTACTAAAATTTTATTTTCTGGGATGTTGTATTTATCCATTACATATTTTTTCATTTCAATAGCTTCGCTATAAGGAGTATGAACAGGGGTTAAATGACCTCCAGTAAACACTAACAAAGGAGCTTTACCTTGTTGATATAATTCTACACCATGATCTGCTCTTGCCATACCACCAATACTAATATTTGGAAGGTCTCCTGGAGAATTTGGAGAATCTCCTAAAACAACAATCATTGAATATTCATAGGAGTCCCAATTAATTGTACTGATATGATTAAATACTTCTTTATTGACACTACTTCTCATAGGGTAATACCTACCTGCTTCATCTCTGTCATTAATGTTTAATACACCTAAAGCAAACTTTAAAAAAGGTTGATAAAATAGTTGATTTTGATTGCTATTATTGTTTAAATTATTAACTAAATCTTTTAAAAGTGATTTAAATTGAACACTATTTACATCATAGCTTATAGAATCAATTATTGGATACAATGGATCATCTCCCTTACAATAAACGTTGATTATCTGATTGATTCCTAATAACATTTCTTCTAAAATTAATTGATGTAATCTATCAATATTTTTAACATCTTTGAACTGAATAAATGCACCTGAAGGCCCTATTTGACGATCACTAAAAGTGATAAAAGCTGAGACGTTTTTCTCGATAAGCTTTTTTAACCCTAAAGAAATGTTTGTTATTTCTTGATTAGTGAATTTTAAAGCTGTGGCATATTCTGATGCTGTAGCATTACTCTTATTAGCAATTGTGTTGAGTCTATTTTTCGCTATTGCAAAAAAATCTGATAAATCTGTATCGTTTTGTATAAGACTCTTAATATTTTGATTAGACTCTACTAAAGTTGCCCAATAAAAATTTCGATCTTGAACACTATTAGATGATTGTATGTAAGTATAACTTTTATCAAAATCAACTAAATTATAAGTTGTGTTTACAGGATCGGGATCAGTTGTACCACCACCTCCTATTGGTTCATCTGGAGACGAACAACTTAAAAAGGATGATAAAATTAATATGTATATAAATTTAATATCCATCATTTTGGTAAAATATATTGTTATCATTAATCTTTTCTACTTCAGATTGTGGAACTGGATACAACAATTGATATGTTTGTATATTGATACCTAAGACTGAATTAATTTCACTTTCGGCAGTTTTAGTCCTAATTAAATCGAACCAACGATTTCCTTCAAAAGGAAACTCTAAAAAGCGTTCTTGAATTACTGCATTTCTAAAATCAGATTGATTTTGAAGATTAGTTGCATCTAAAGCAGATAGACCAGCCCTTTGCCTAACACTATTTAAATGAGTAAATGCTTGACCATTGGGCTGATAATTCACCTCATTTTGCGCCTCAGCTAACATTAATAAAACATCAGCGTATCTTAATAAGATATAATCATTTCCAAATCTTCTTGTTGCTGTTGATTCTGTATCAAAAAACTTAGCAGGCACAAAAAGATTTCCGGCAGATTTAAATGTTATTAAATCTTTTCTCTTATCAGATGCTGAATATGCATCTGTTATCTTAGTTGTAAATGGCGAAATAGATAAATCTGATACTGCAAACCAAAGACCATGTCCTTCACCCTCCAGCTCTTTATTGAATTTAATAGCAAATATTATTTCGTTGTTTGTTTTATTATCTGTGTCAAAAACAACAGCAATATTTGGTAAAAGACTATACTGACCAATAACATCGTTTAAAATAGTTACAGCTTCCGAATATTTTTTTTGAGTTAAATAAACTTTACCTAATAAAGCTTTGGCTGCACCTGAAGTTGCTCTACCATATTCTTGTGAACTATATGAAGTTGGAAGGTTTGATACTGCAAACAATAAATCTTCTTCAATTGCTGAATAAACTTCAGAAGCAGGACTTCTTCCTAAACTTAAAGATTCTTGCGGACTTATTTCTTTTAAAACAATAGGGGCATCGCCCCATAGTCTTACAATATTGAAATATGTTAAAGCTCTAATAAACCTTGCTTCTGCTTCGAATTGCTTTTTTATAGTTTCATCAAAGTCTACTTGGTTTATTTTATCTGTTATTACATTTGTTCTAAAAATACCATTGTAAAAATTAGCCCAAGCATTTTGAATAATACCATTTGCTGAAGTCTCTTGAAACTTATTTATGTTAAATCTATCTTGTGTTCCTGCGGTTGGAGCACCTAAGTCTAAATTATCTGATCTCCACTCTACCAATTCAAAATAAATTCCAACTTGACCTTGTAATTTTGCATATGCCGCTAAAACTGCAGCATTAAAATCGTCTTTTGTTTTATAAAAATCTTCTGAATTTAAGGCATTTTCTGGAGCCAACTCTACAAACTCATTACTACAACCTACAGTAAAAAATGTAAGAGTAATTATTACTATGTTAAAATATTTTTTCATCTTCTGATTTTTTAAAATGATACATTAATACCCATAGAATAGGTTTTTGCTAATGGATATAC
>CAJQOE010000065.1 GCA_905479885.1 uncultured Rickettsiaceae bacterium
ATACCAGCCTGACCTGAGGGCGCTAAGTTCGAATCCTGATAGATTAGTACCGGTTGTAAAGGAAAGTTCAATATAATCTCCATTTTCATACGCCTCTGCATAATTGGTAGCGGACATTGCGACAATATGAAGGTTAGAACCAACGGGAGAGTAAATGGCTGTATTCAAGATCATGTCGCTCGCTGAATCTAAAGCCCAGTCATTAATTTTAGCATCTGTTGTATTGTCCATCGTCAAGTTACCTGATGGCGTATTTAGTGACCAACCAAAAGCACCTGAAACTTGGTCGGAAGCTTCCGCGCAATCGAGTATGCCATCGTTATCATCATCTAAATCACATATATTGTTAATACCATCGGCATCAGGATCGTTTGCGGTTACTGTGCCTGCTGTTGCACCCTCTGTGCATTGTGAAAATGCACTATGACTGCAAAGCATGAGAAATATAAACAGGCCAAATAAACTAGTTACTAGTTTAGTATGGTTTACTTTGTATTTGGGCAGAACTTGCATTTTCATTTTGTTTTAAATTAGAAAATATCTGTTTAATATTTTTGAACTATACTCTTATGATAAACCTCATAACACAATTAACTTTTATATTCTATTCTTTTAGAACTCACATTCGTTTCGTTTCTAGAGCTATTACAAGTGGTCGGCATAAAAACGTGGCTGTGCCAGATGCCGTAACATCTGAACCACTAAGAACCTCGCAATTACATTGGTCTTCTAAGATTATGGTTTGCTGTGAAAAAGCTAATCCGGAAACCAGCAAAATTAGTACTCCAATTATTTTCTTCATGACTATTATTTTACATAGAGTTTTATTCTCTACTTTTTTATTTCAATGTGAGACTTCAATAGTACCATAAAGGCATTACTGAAAATTTACTAAGCTGAATGATTAACGGAAACCATGTTCATAATTGAACAATTGTAATGGAGAAGAGAATGCCTTTTCATTCTCTTCTCCATTTTATTTACTGAATTTAAACCTTGGTAGGGTTCGGTTAAGTTATTCACACTTTAGGTTGTTCTAGAAAACCAAATCTGATGAAATGATTTCATTGAACAAGTCAAAATTAACCATAAGAAAGGCATTGAAAAATAAATGTTATGTAACTGATAATATTCAATGTATAGCTCTTAAAAATTGAAGATCTATGAATAATATTAATATATTATTCATTGAAAATCAATGTTTTATAAACAAATTTCGTAAGAAAAATCACGTTAATTTTAATTAAAAAAATATTCTTATTTTATAAAAACCTAGTCCTTTTTTGGCATTATATGTTACCCTTCGATTTGTAATCACACGTGAAACATTAACTGCTAAAATTACTATTGTAGAAGTCACTATATTAAAGGTGTAGAGCGATTTTTAAATGCTAACTCTGTATTGATTTTCAGTATCAGACGAGGTGGTAATTGTTATGTTTAAAGTTGCTATTGTAGTCGCTGAATAGATTTCAGAATTAATCAAATCCGTCCAAATTGATTCATAAAATAATTGCCATTGATAGGTATCAGCATTATTTGCTGTAACTATAAAATGATCAAAGCAACTAGGACAAATGATCAGGTTTAAAGCATCTATAGAAATTGAAGGGGCAGTACTGGCTTCATGAAAATCAAAAGTTTAATTTAAATTAGCATCTGCAGGTGACAGATAAGTAGCCACTGTTACTGTATCATTAATAATTACAGTTGGCAAATTTCCTATTCCATAATCTACATTGTTATTGGCATCTGCAGTCAAGCTAATATATGCCTCGATTGCATCATTACACTCACCATCGTGATTTTTATCTAATCTATAAAATAGCGCTGACCAATAAACCTTTACCAGTGGTATTAAATCCACCATTATGACTTATAAGCGGAATTATAATTCTTCTTCCTAGAGGGATAAATGTGTCCAATACTTTACTAATCTCCCATACTATCATGACATCTATTTAGTTTGATTGCCTGCCTAATTTTGTACCTGTTAATACATTATTGACATAGATATTAACTCTATAATCTGGCTACCCATCATCATTCAAATCTTCCTAAGCTAATTGTCTCCCTGCTCTATCTCCTAGCATACGAGGAACTATAGATCTTTGAATATTAGTAAATGTGTCTATTGTACTTAATCGCGTGAAAAAACTTTTAACTCCTGAACTATTAGTATTCTTTAGTCTAAGAAAGCGTAGGTCATTATCAAATTAGACCATGAATGAACACCATCTTTGTTTCCTTATAAATTTAGGCGATAAGCTGTTTTACTTTCTGTAAAATTAGATTAAGCAGAAAGACCATAGATTCTCCATATAATATGACCTAAGACTATTTTACCTAAGATATTGGAGGAGATTCTACAGTTGATAGTACATTCAATTTTTGGGACTTATACTACGGAAAGACAGTTTAAATACAAACTAAGATATTAGATACCTATAAGTTCTTTAAAAAATGCACAGACCTTATTAGCAAACATATAATAAGAGAAAGCTCAGGCTTTCCGTAAACAGAGTGGAGGTTTTTAGGCATCAAAAAATAAAAATAGCACTCTCAATTACAATTATTTATAATATTTTAAAATAATAAATCATTAGTGTCCGATTAAACTTTTAAAAGCGGGATTTCCTTTATGGATTTCCCGCTTTCTAGTATTTTGGTTTTACTAGAAACTAAATACTATGAATAAAAGTACACACTTTAGCGGATATCCAATAATCAAG
>CAJQOE010000066.1 GCA_905479885.1 uncultured Rickettsiaceae bacterium
AATTGATACAACTGCACAACCACCTCAACGTTGATTTTAGTACGGTTGTTGCCCGCTGTCAAATATTAGTTCTTAATGAATTTCTTGCCAATTACTACCAGCATTAACGTCGACATTTATATTTACATCAAGTTTAATAGCATTTTCCATGACTGACTTTATCAAATTTGAAGCATCTATAACTTCTTCTTCTGGGGCTTCAAAAATTAATTCATCATGTATTTGTAGAATCATTTTTGTTTGCATTGATCTGGCTTCTAGTTCTTTATCTAGAGTTATCATTGCCATTTTTACAATGTCAGAAGTTAGGCTTTGCATTGGAGCATTAATTGCAGCCCTTTCACCAAAAGATCTTAGTGCGTGGTTCTTGTCGTTTATAGTTTCTATGAAGCATTTTCTTCCAAGTAAATTTTCTACAAAATGATTTTCTTTAGCAAATTCTATAGTTTTACTCATATATTGTTGAATAGCTGGATATTCTTTAAAATATTTATCGATATAATCAGCTGCTTCTTGGCGTGATATATTAAGCTGGCGTGCTAATCCAAATGCGCTTATACCATAAATAATTCCAAAATTAATTGCTTTGGCTTTGCGACGAATTTCTGAAGTAACTTGTTCTATTGGTAAAGCAAAAATTTGACTTGCAGTTTGTGTATGAATATCACGATTTTCTGCAAAAGCTTGCTTTAATGGTTCAACATTAGCTACATGGCTGAGTATTCTGAGTTCAATTTGTGAATAATCAGCCGAGATTAGCTTGCTCCCTGCCTTTGCAACAAATGCAGATCTGATGCTATTGCCTTCTTCTGTACGTGTTGGAATATTTTGTACATTTGGTGCAGTAGAGCTTAAGCGGCTAGTGCTAGTTGCTGTTTGTAAGAAAGTAGTATGTATTCTACTAGTTCGAGGGTCAGCTTGCTTGGGCAGAGTATCTGTGTAAGTATTTTTTAGTTTAGTTAAATGACGATATTCAAGTAATAAGTTAGCTATTTCAAAGCCCTCCTCCTGCAGCTTTTCTAGGACATTAACATTAGTAGAATATGATTTTGTTTTACCCGTTGATTTACCAAAAGGTAATTTCATTTTTTCAAATAATATTTCGCTTAATTGTTTTGGAGAAGCTATATTGAATTCTTCCCCCGCGATAGCAAAAATTTCCTTTTCAAGCTTAACTATTTTGATAGTAAAATCTGCAGATAATTTATGTAATTGCTGTCCATCAATTTTGACCCCCTCTTTTTCCATTTTATGCAGTATATAGCATATAGGTATATCTATATCTTCATATAAGTGCAGTGCTTTGTTCTGAAAAAGTTGGTCTTTTAATTGTTTGTAGAGCTCTAGAAAATCAATAGTATCACCTTGTTCTTTTTGTTTACTCCCAGCACTTAATATATAATTCATGATTTGTAAATCATCAAAAGAATTGAGTGTACACTTACAAAGTCGTAATAATTTTTTGAGATTGTAAGTTACTTTTTTGATCGAGCTATCTTCGAATATGTCATGGAGCTGTTTATTGAAATTAACACTCGAAGCTTTAGCGTTATTATATGAAAATAAATCAATATTGTCGGTTTGCTGTACTTGGTAAGGCACTATGTACAAATTTTGTCCATCAGATAAGGATATAGCGGTGCTAGTACCATTTATCTCTATAGAGACTGCTAATTGTCCATATTTTTTTATTGCCTGCAATAATGGTTCAAATTGCTCTGTTGATTTTACTTCTATTATAGAGGTTGCTTTCTTACTTTCTACAGGAACTGTCATTGCTTCTGTAGGAGTTGTGATTTTGACGTTAAACAAATTTTCAATTCGTTTATTTAGTGACTTAAAACCATACTCATTCAGGAAAGTAGAAATTTTGTCCGTCACTGGTGGATTCCAATGAAAATTTTCAATATCTTGTTTAATATCGACATTATGATCTAAACCCACTAGTTGCCATGATATAAAGGCATCTTGCTTATGGGTGGATAGTAATTCTCGTTGGCGTGGGCTTTTTATTTGCTCTATTGAGGTCAATACGCTTTTAAGATCACCGAATTGATTAATTAGCTGTGAAGCAGTTTTAGGCCCAATACCAGCAACTCCTGGAATATTATCTGACTTATCGCCCATCAATGCTTGTACTTCGCGTACTTTAGAAGGGCCAACGCCAAACTTCGCTAGAATATCTTCTTCTGTTATATATTTAGATTTTACTGGGTCATACATTCTCACATGACCATTGACTAGCTGCATTAAATCTTTATCAGAAGAAATAACTAGAGCTGACATTTCAAGCTGCGTGGCTTTTTGGGCTAATGTCGCAATAATATCATCAGCTTCAAATCCTTGTTTGGATAAACAGACGAAGTTTAAAGCTTTTGCAGCTTTTTCAACAAGTTGCAGCTGTACGACTAAATCCTCGGGCGCCGGAGGACGATTAGCTTTATAATCCTTGTAGAGGTCGTGTCTGAAATTTTTACCACTATGGTCTAGAACTATAACAGCATGTTCTGGCTTAAAATCGTTTATTAGTTTTACCAACATAGAGGTGAAGCCATAAATTGCTCCAACCGGTATGCCAGTAGGTGAAGTTAGAGGAGGCTGCACATGATATGCTCTGAATATAAAGCCATAACCGTCAATAATTAATAGGGGCTTTCTTTTTCCAGAATCAGTCATAATAATTTAGTTTTTTTTGATTATAGAATTCGCGCTCGCTAGTTCGTCTTGGGTATTAACGCCAACTACTAAATTATGGTCATTTGATTTAAAGTAAGAAACTTTCTCTCCATGCGCGCTACAAATTTCAATTATTTCGGTAAGGTAAAATTCTTTTTTAGGATTTTTTGGATCAGTGACCAAGCATTTATCGATATATTGACCAAGTATGCCAGGAGCAAAAGCCATAATCCCCGAATTACACAAGGTGATTTTTTTTTCTAGGTCAGTTGCGAATTTTGTTTCTACTATTCTTTGAAAACTACCTTGCTCATCAACAACTATACGGCCATATTGGTTTGTTTTTTCATACTCAAAAGCTAAGGTTACAGCTTTGGAATTAGTGTCTTGCAGATGTTTGAAGAGCTCTTCAATTATACTGGAGGTAATTAGAGGGTTATCTCCGTATATGACACCCATATATTGTTGGTTATCAAATAAATCTTTTGCAATTGCTACTGCATGCGCTGTACCTAATTGCTCTTCTTGATTTACCAATTTACAGTTTTTTTCAAAACTAGCTAAATATGGTTCCAGATGCTGTGAATATACTAGTATTAAATTGTCAGTAACCATTTTGCAATTATGTATAACCCGCTCTAGCATAGGTATGCCACCTACCTTGTGCATTACTTTTGGTAACTCGGAGTTCATTCGGCTACCTTTGCCAGCAGCTAGTATTATTATTTGTTTGTCCATTTTAACATCGACATTTAATTAGATAATTTGTTAAATAGTTCTTCTGATAATTCATAATTACCAAATACTTTTTGTACATCGTCGCTTTCTTCTAATGCATCAATAAGCTTTAGTATTTTTGTTGCCCTCTCTTCGTCTTCAATCATGATAGTTGTTTGTGGCTTCCATTCTATCTCGGATTCTACAGGCATACCATATTTTTGGCTTAGATATTCAAGGCTGTTGGAGAATGATTCAATATCAGTGTAAATAAAATGCTCAGTATCATCCGATTTGACATCGTTTGCACCGGCTTCAATTGCACTTTCCAACATTTCATCATCAGAAGCAGTAATGCGTGCGTATTCAATTCTGCCCACGCGATCAAACATAAAGCTTACACTGCCTGATTCACCTAAGTTTCCTCCATGTTTACTAAAAGCAGAGCGTACATCTGAAGCAGTTCTATTTTTATTATCAGTGAGC
>CAJQOE010000067.1 GCA_905479885.1 uncultured Rickettsiaceae bacterium
CATCAAGTTAAAAATGACCATATTAGACCTAAGAAACGAAGATGGCTATGCACTATAGTAAAAGCAGTTGAATTACAGCCATTTTTGTGATATTATAGAAAGAAAATGACAACATCCCCATACAGTCAAGATTTGAGAAAAAAAGTAATAGAGTACTTAAACAAAGGAAATAACAAAACAGAGACGTCAATAGTTTTTAAATTAAATAGAAAAACAGTTGCAAATTGGTATTCTAGGTATAAAAATGAAGGTCATTACTTACCAAGAAAACGATTAGGTGCAAAGCCTAAAATAATAAAAAATGATTTTCTAAATTATGTAAATAATAATCTAAATTCCACTTCGGAAGAGATTGGAAAAGCTTTTAATATAGGCGGTAGTGGAGCTAGGTATTGGTTAAAAAAGTTTGGATACAGCTATAAAAAAAAGCCTTCACCTACATGGAAGCAAGTGAAGAAAAGCGCAATGGCTACCAAGAGGCCATAAAAATATCTCACACCAAAGCCTTGTATATATTGACGAAAGCGGCATAGAACTTACCATTTGCAAAGCTAGCGGTTGGGGAAAGAAAAGGGAGAAACTGGTTACGAAAAAGAGTGGTAAATATTACGAGCGAACTAATAGTATCGCAGGACTCGTGAATAATAAAACGATAGACCTGATGGTTTTTAATGGTTCTTGTAACACTGATCTTTTTAATAATTGGGTGGAGTATTTTTTAATCAAAGACTTAAAGCCAGGACAAGTTGTCGTTATGAATAATGCTTCTTTCCACAAATCACAAAAAACGAAGAAATTAATAAAATCTGTTGGTTGCAAACTAATATTCTTACCGCCATAGTCACCAGATTTAAATCCGATAGAAAAATTCTGGGCTAATATGAAGCGTTGGATACAGCAACCGCTTACAAATTTGTACAAATCAAGACTTAATCTTACAGACACCGTAAATTAAACCATCTGATTGTCAGAAAAGTTTTGACTGTTAGATAGGTTCTCAAG
The DNA here is from genome assembly GCA_905479885.1 of uncultured Rickettsiaceae bacterium. GTDB lineage: Bacteria > Pseudomonadota > Alphaproteobacteria > Rickettsiales > Rickettsiaceae > Megaera_A. The sequence goes on from CAJQOE010000067.1 coordinate 1,003, forward strand.
ATATAAGATTTCATTATTCTTTTCAAGAGCAGTTTCTTGGATATTAGCATATGTATAGTTCTCTGAGGTATGTAGTATCTTTATACTACCACAAACACCAAGTGCTTGTGTACTTGCCTCAACATCTTCTAATTCTTTTATCTGTACTGCCCCAAAAACTAGATATGCTAAAATAATTCCTCTCTGTTAGGTTGCTTGATGAAAGCATTCCATCTGCGACGGATATTACAGCTACTATTCCAGCATGAGCCGGGCCACCAAAGCTATAAGTATAAGCCTTATATAAATTCATGGCTGTATGAAAAGAAAAAAATACTTCTTTTGTTGATGATTGTAAAATAATATCCGGGTTCATCTGTTCAGAGGATGATGAAGCGGAAGCTTGTCTTTTCATATAAAGCTTAATTTTATTAATTTGAAGTAAAGCATATACTAAAAATATTTAATTAATCAAGTGCAATTTATAGTGAGAGAATTTTTACAAGCGCTAAAACATGTAGTAAATACTCGCAGGACAGAGAAAATTTGACTTTCAAGAACGAATTTTTAATAGAATCTTTCTTCTTTTGGCTGCTTGTTAATTAGGAGCTAAAAGGTTAGTCTTTACTTGACAATCCTTTGGATTTAGGCAGAATAGTGCTAAATTAATTTCTAATTATAAATATCATGACACAAGAAGTTGTTAATGTAATTTGCATGAAGTGGGGCACAAAATATACAGCCACTGATGTGAATGTTTTACATTCTATGGTAAGTAGACATTTAACTATTCCATACAGATTTGTCTGTCTTACCGATGATCGAAACGGTATTAGTAAGGATATAGAATGTTTCGATATGCCATTAATCGAGGTACCTAAAGAAAAGGATGTTTCGCCTTGGCGGAAACTTGGTATGTTCTCGAAAAAGATTGGTGATTTGCAAGGAAAGGCTATGTTTTTAGATTTGGATATAGTAATTGTTGATAATATAGATTGCTTTTTTACCTTCTCGAATAAATTTACTATCATTGAAAATTGGACCCAGAAGGGGCGTGGTATAGGTAATTCATCTGTATATTGCTTCAATATAGGGCAACATAGCGACGTGCTTGATTATTATACTCAAAATACAGCAGAAGTAACAAACCAATACAGTAATGAGCAGATTTATCTATCTTTAAAAATTGGTGATATTGTTTATTGGCCTGATAGTTGGTGTAAGTCTTTTAAAAGACATTGCATGCCTGGTTACATTATTCGTTATTTTAAAACACCAATTAAACCCCAAGATGTTAAAATTGTAGTTTTTCATGGTAACCCAAAACCAGAGGATGCCGCAAAAGGCGGATTTTTTGGTAGCGTTTGGAAATATATTCGCCCTACAAAATGGATTGAAGATAACTGGTGCTAGAAGACAAACAACGTCAAACTTAGTGACGTTGTTTGTATTTGTAGTTATTTATAGCAATTGAAAATCCCGCGCCATGAGGGCGCTTCAAAGGAGTCTATATCTTCCGATGTTTTTAGAAATGCTGTAAATTTAACTGTGATAGGAAGAACAATTATTTCATAAACCACTTTTATCACAGTCATAGTCAATATCATTGAGAACAACTGTTTTGTTGGTAATAAGCCTATAAAAGCGATGTTTATAAAAAGTACGCTTTCTACAGTGGCGCCAATGCAGGTGCTGATAATGGCACGCATAGCAAAATGACGTCCTTCTAGTAGAATTTTAAAGTTAGATATAGAAAATGCATTAAGTAGTTCGCCGATGAAATAGCTAGTAAAGGAGGCAATAAATATTCTAGGAGTTAGGGAAAAAATATTAGAAAAAGACTCGTGGTTGTTCCAATGTTCAGCTGGAGGAAGCAATACTACTATCCATAATATTATATTAACAAACAAGCTACAAAATAGTGCTGTTAAAATGACTCGCCTACTTGCAGTGAATCCATAAACTTCGGTTAATATATCATTTAGCACGTATAGAAGAGGAAAAATTATCATTCCTCCAGGAAGCGTAAAAGAGTATACTTGCCATAGCTTCGTTGCAGCTAAATTTGATGTTATTAGACATATAACAAAAGTAATGGATATGGCATTAAAATATTTAAAATGCTGTTTAGTGTTTATTTCAGACATGACACACCTTCGGTTGCTTGATATAAGTGTTTAAACCTAAAGTTAATCGTAGCACCGAACTGGCCTTGTGTATACATACTTCCACACTTTTCCCCAACCATGTGTATGAGAAATATCTTCATATATTTTTTGTTTTACACAATTAGAAGAAGCTTTTTGCACAAATTTATCCGCAATAAATGGTGGTATTATAGTATCTTTCCCCCCAGATATATGTAATTGCGGGATGTTCTTTATTTGTTCAGTATATTCAATTGGGTTTAAAGATCCAATCATTGGAGTCACATTATGTAGTGTGGTAAATGCAACATGGTCTAAATTGGCAGCAATGGTTGTTATATCTTTTACCATGTAATTTCTAGCAGCAATAAGTACAGCGATCCCACCTCCTCCAGAAAAGCCCATGAGACTGAATTTGTGCTGATTATTAATCTTATTAATTACATCATTTATTGCTTGCACACTATCATCTGACATTCTTTTGTCAGTCCAATACTGCATTTTGCATTTTGGATTTAACGTCATTGGCGTATATTGGCAAGGACGTGCCACATATACTATATTAGGACGATCATCCATAGCTGCAAGGTTAATAAACATTTGTCTTCTTGGAGTTGGATTATGCGATACTCTATATCTTCCTGCGAAAGCTGCACCGTCACCTTCTATATAAAAAACATAGGGCTTATGTTCATTGCTAATTTTCTGATAGGTAGTAATCCAAAAATCGCCGCCTTTAACTAATACTTTCTGAAACCCGTACATGTTACCGATGGATCCAGGCTCGTAGCCTTGGGTCAACGTTTTGCACGAGACTAATAAAACTGCAGAAAGTAGTAAAAGGAGAAGTTTAGAAAGGTATTTCATCATCTAAGTCGCTATTATCAAAAGTTGGAGCATTTTGCTGACGCCCATTGTCAGGTTGATTCATAGGAGCGTCGCCTCTAGAGTCTAGTAATATTAAGCTTGAATTGAAGTTTTGCAATACAACTTCAGTGGTATAACGCTCTTGGTTGTTGTTATCAACCCATTTTCTTGTTTGTAGTTGGCCTTCTATATACAGTTTTGTACCTTTCTTCACGTAGCTTTTAATAACACGCACTAAGCCTTCGCTGAAGACTACTATGCGGTGCCACTCGGTTTTTTCTTTTCTTTCACCAGTAGCTTTATCTTTCCAGCTTTCGCCAGTCGCGATACTAAAAGTAGCTATTTCTTTGCCGTCATTAGTGCTTCTGATTTCTGGATCAGCTCCTAAATTACCAATAAGTACAACTTTATTTAAACTTCCTGCCATTACATAAAACTCTTATAATTATAATCTATAGAATTAAGTATAAATCTATATCACAGATTGCCACAGCATCAAACAAAAATATAATGAATTTTGTTATTGCAATAGCTGGTTGGTCCAGCCTATAATATCAATCAATATTTTTAAAAGTCAATATCAGCTAAGGTTTATGCAAGAATATATAAAGGTTCGTGGTGCTAAAGAACATAATCTTAAGGATGTAAATGTTGATATCCCAAGAAATAAATTTGTTGTTATTACAGGACTTAGTGGATCTGGAAAATCTTCTTTAGCCTTTGATACTATATACGCAGAAGGACAGCGTAGGTATGTAGAAAGTTTATCTTCTTACGCTAGGCAATTTTTACATTTACAAAATAAACCCAATGTAGAATCAATCTCTGGTTTGTCGCCGGCGATTGCTATTGATCAAAAAACAACTTCTAAGAATCCACGTTCAACGGTTGGAACTATTACTGAAATCTATGATTATTTAAGGCTCCTTTATGCAAGGGTTGGTATACCATATTCACCAGCTACAGGACTTCCGATTAAAAGCCAGTCAGTTTCAGAAATGGTTGATATCATATCTGGCCTTCCAGAGGGCACAAAAATTTATGTGCTAGCTCCAATGGTTCGTGGACAAAAAGGTGAGTTTCGCAGGGAGATAGCTAATTTAAGAAAGCATGGGTATCAGCGTTTATTCTTGGACGGAGAATTATACGAGTTAGATGAAATCCCCAAAATTGATAAAAACAAAAAGCATAATATCGAAGTAATTGTTGATCGTTTTATGGTTTCTGGTTCTTTAGGAAATAGGGTGGCAGAAAGCCTAGAGGCGTCACTACAGTTAGGGGAAGGCATAACATATATAGATATAGTTGATTTACCAGAAAAGCATGGATCTGAGTACAAAAAAGATCAACGCATCGTTTTTTCTGAGAAATATTCTTGTCCAGAATCTGGTTTTCAATTGGAAGAAATAGAGCCAAGAATATTTTCTTTTAATAGCCCATTTGGAGCATGCCCAGCATGTGAAGGCATTGGTAAAGAATCATTTTTTGATGAGCAGTTAATTGTTCCAGATGAAACTATCAGTATTAAAGACGGTGCAATTGTGCCTTGGAGCACCTCGTCATCGAAATTTTTCACAGATACCCTGGAATCTTTGGCTAACCATTATGGATATAAAATTACAACGCCATTTTCAGAGTTATCAGCAGAGTCAAGACAGGTCTTGTTTTATGGGTCAGGAGAAGAAACTATAAAGTTTAAATATCATGATGATCGTAAAGCAGAAATTATAGAACAATCTTTTGCGGGTATTATTCCAAGTCTTGAAGAAAAATATCGCAAAATGGATACTGCTTGGATGAAGGAAGAGCTTGGCAAATTTAAATCTAAACATAATTGTTCATCTTGCTCTGGCTATAGACTAAAAAAAGAATCTTTATGTGTAAAAATTGATGATTTACATATTGGCAAAATTTCAGAAAAGACAATTTTTGAAGCTCAGCAATGGTTTGAAAGCATCAATAGCAAGCTTGATAAAAAAAGACAATTAATTGCTAAGAGAGTAATTAAAGAAATACAAGAGCGTTTAAAGTTTTTAAACAATGTGGGACTTGAATATCTAAGTCTTTCGCGTGAGTCTGGAACTTTGTCTGGTGGAGAAAGTCAACGTATTCGTTTAGCATCGCAAATTGGTTGCGGGCTAAGTGGTGTTTTGTATGTTCTTGATGAGCCATCAATTGGTTTACATCAACGTGATAATTCGCGTCTTATCACAACTCTTAAGAATCTTAGAGATTTAGGAAATACAGTTATCGTTGTTGAACATGATGATGAAACAATGCTTGCATCAGAATATATTATTGATGTTGGACCTGGCGCGGGGATTCATGGTGGCAGGATTATTGCGGAAGGAACCCCTGCTGAAATAAAGCAATCTGCAGATAGTATAACTGGACAGTATTTGAGCGGTAGGAAATATATTCCTATGCCAGATAAAATTAGAACTGGTCATGAAGGTAAGCAAATTGTTTTAATCGGAGCCAAAGTCAATAATTTACAAAATGTCTCGATTACTCTGCAGCTAGGTACATTTATTGCAATTACTGGTGTATCTGGTAGCGGTAAATCTAGTTTAATTATCAATACTTTTTATAAAGCGGCATTAAAATTTTTAGAGCCAAAATCAAAAGTATACCCCGGAGAATATGAGTCGATAAAAGGACTTGAGCATATTGATAAAATTATTGATATTAATCAGTCACCTATTGGCAGAACCCCACGTTCAAACCCAGCTACTTATACCGGCGCATTCACGCCAATCCGTGATTGGTTTACAGAGCTCCCAGAGTCCAAGATAAGAGGCTATAAAGTAGGGCGGTTTTCTTTTAACGTTAAGGGCGGGCGTTGCGAGGCTTGCCAGGGCGATGGCTTGATTAAGATTGAAATGCACTTCCTACCAGATGTATATATAAATTGCGATGTATGTAATGGTCAGCGTTATAATCGTGAAACTTTGGAAGTAAAGTACAAAGGTAAAAATATAGCCGATGTACTTAGCATGACAGTTGACGATGCAACTGACTTTTTTGAAAAAGTTCCGCTTATCTACGAGAAGCTAGCTACATTGAAGGAAGTTGGTCTTGGTTATATTAAAATTGGTCAATCGGCTACTACTTTATCTGGCGGCGAGGCGCAGCGTGTTAAGCTGGCCAAGGAATTATCCAAGCGCTCTACAGGCAAGACCTTGTATATATTAGACGAGCCGACCACAGGTTTGCATGTTGATGACATTAAAAAATTGCTAACGGTTTTGCATAAGCTAGTAAATAAAGGTAATAGCGTTGTGGTAATTGAACATAATATGGATGTGATTAAAACAGCTGATTATATAATCGATGTCGGGCCAGAAGGCGGCGATAAAGGTGGTGTTATAGTAGTAGAAGGAGCTCCAGAAGTAATAGCTGCTTGTGAGGCTAGTCATACAGGCAGATATTTGAAAACTTGTATAATCCAAACACAGCAACATGCTAATAATGTGAGCTAAGAATTAAGCTAAAATCTTCATGTCGCTGCGAGTAGTACATGAGGTATTTGAGCTACGCATATATGTTATGCACCTACTCTATGCTTTGTCACTTTACGCTTGTGGCGATGGGATTGTCTCAACTTTTAATCTTTATCATAGAACCTAGCTAAATGTACCTAACTAACTATTAATATTTGAAATGATAAGGCAGAAGCATTTATCAGTTAGTGGCTTTATTTTTCTATACCATCATTTGTAAAGGTTGCTTTTTCTGTTACAACACTTTCATCAAAGTTAAAAAATTCTACCATAAAATATTCATCTTCTGGAAGTTTTTTCTTCGGGAATATCGTGCTATTATCCGAAGCATAAGACTTGAATAAGCGGCCTGGAGCAATCACTGTTCTAGTGCCTACTGGTATCTTATTGTGTAGAGCATGAGAAAAAATAACAGGGTAAGTTAAGGTGCCAATAACCATATTGATTTTCTGGCCGGAATCTACTGAGTTATAGAGTACTTCACCATCACTTAATCTGGTGATTTTAGCATCATAAATTGCTTTATTTGCACATACAAGAGGTATACGATAAGCTATTTGGTCATCAAAAATTTTAACTTTATCATCTATTACGTTGTCTGACATAATGCTTTGTAGCAAGACATTAATTTTAAAAGAGCTGATTTTGTCTTTGACGGTTTCCGGTATATATTTATTGGTAATAGTGGCATGACGTGTTTGCCCTGTTTTCATTCCAACAATTATAGCATCCATCCCGGGAGCTATTTTTCCTGAGCCAAGTGGAAAAGTTGCTGTTTTTTCTTCTAATACAATATTGGTGCTGCTGAGTATTTTATATTGAACAGTTACGATTTGTCCGCAAGATGCAGGTCCTTTTTCTCCTTCACCGAAGGTGCTAATTTTAAAGATCGAGTTTATAAAGGAATCGCTATTCATAGAAAAGCCACCGCCTGAACCAGCAACTGATTTATTCATAGGTTGCAGCATGCTTTCCATAAACATGCGTCCCTCATCCGTTTTTAATACATTAATTAGCACGCTAGATAGAGTTTTTTCAAAAAAGCTACCAGATAATGCAGGATCTGTTTGTGTACCGTCGTTGGTTTTTTCAGATTCCGTTTGCGGATTCAGATGTGCTGGCGGAGCAATTGATTTTACATTTTGTTGAAAAATCATGTAAATAATGGCGCCTGTTATTATTAGGGTTAGTATTTTTTGCATAATTAATTGCTAATATTTCATATTTTATATATTAGTATGATAATAGCGAGTGTAATACAAATATTCAAGAAATGAACAAGATTAAAACTAATAATCATTACCATGATGTGTTAATTATAGGATCTGGCGGTTCGGGGCTAGCTGCAGCAATATTTGCAGCAAATAAAAGTCTAGATGTAGCGGTAGTAAGCAAGGTGCACCCTTTGAAGAGCCATACAGTAGCGGCTCAAGGTGGTATTAATGCTAGTCTAGGTAATGTTTCAACAGATGATTGGCGTTGGCATGCATATGATACGATTAAAGCTTCGGATTGGTTGGCTGATCAAGACTCTGTAGAAGAAATGTGTAAAGAAGCTCCAAATATTATCAAGATGCTAGACCAGCTAGGTGTAGAGTTTGATAAAAATATAGATGGAAAAATATCACAAAAAATTTACGGCGGGCAGAGTACTGATTTTGGCAGGGGTGCGTTAGCTCATCGTGCATGTTATTCCAAAGATAAAACCGGCCACTCCATTATGCACAAACTATATGCAGAAGCTAAAGGTAAGGATGTAGTATTTTATAATTATAATTTTGCTATAGATTTACTTATGCAAGATAATAGTTGTTTCGGCTTAATGTGTCTGGATATAGAAAATGGTATATTAAATATTATCAAAGCAGGTAACGTTATTATTGCAAGTGGTGGTTATAGCCAAATTTATGCAACAGCAACCTCTTCTGCCGTTTGTACTGGAGACGGTAATGGTTTGGCCCAGCGTGCTGGTATAAGCCTACAAGATATGGAGTTCGTGCAATTTCACCCAACAGCTTTATATAAATTCGGTGTATTAATTACTGAAGCGGCTAGGTCAGCGGGTGGAAAGTTGTTGAATGCTAAAGGTGAACGTTTCATGCAAAAATACGCGCCTAAATTTTTGGAACTAGCAGCTCGTGATGTTGTAGCACGAGCAATTGCTATGGAAATAAATGCCGGTCGTGGTTGTGGAGATAATAAAGACCACGTATTTTTAGATTTAACGCATCTTGATTCGAGTGAGATAAAAGAAAATTTACCAATGGTCTTTGAAAATTGTTGGAAATTTGCTGGCATTGATCCAAGTATTACTATGATTCCAGTTGCTCCTGCCGCTCACTATACAATGGGTGGTATACCAACGAATAACAGCTGCCAAGTGGTTAAATATGATACAAGCGAAGAAGTGGTGTCTGGTCTTTATGCAATTGGCGAGGCAGCCTGTATTTCTGTGCATGGTGCTGGTAGATTAGGTTGTAATTCCTTATTGGATTTATTGGTTTTTGCTAAAAAAGCCGTAGATTCTTTGAATAAAGTTAATAATCAAAATCTTAGGATTCCAGAATGTGTGGCTAATGCGTTTATGAGTGTTTTTATTGGAGAAGAAGCAGATATTGAAGCTATGACCATTGAGCTTAAAGATATCATGAGTCAGTATGTAGGTGTGTTCCGTTCGGCTGAGGGGCTGATAATAGCTTTGCAAAAAATGAATATTTTATGCAGTCAATATGAAAAAGCAGCAGTGTCTGATAAGTCCCTACAGTGGAATATTGAATTGCAGCATTTTTTAGAACTAGGCAATATGTTGGTTTCAGCTTTGATAACTATCAAATCTGCTTTGTGGCGAGAGGAAAGCAGAGGCGCACATTGGCGCTATGATTTTCCTGAAAGTAACAACCGGTTTAGTGGGCACACCATATGCAATTATAGATCGGATAAAAAAATAAAAATACGGTCCGTAAGGATGAGTGCTAATAATGTGGATTTTTATCAACCAAATAGCAGAAACTATTAGTATAATATGCAGTAAGCTATCTATGTAAGTTTTTATTTGTTACTATCATGTATAATTCATTTTTATATTAATTGTTATGAACCAACTAAAATTAGTCATATTGGCTACCAGCTTTTTTTATCTTTCAACTGTTTTAGCAGATGTGAATGATATGCATCTTAATAATTTGAATTATTGTAATGTCAGTAAAGTAGAGATGAATGACTATGAACCATCGGAGTTTGAGCCAACTAATAATTTACTAAGAAAAACAGGGCAAGAAGAAATTTATTGCGGTGAAAAGATCATAGTGCACGGAAGAGTGCTGGACCAAAATTGCGTGCCTGTATCTGATGCCACAATTTATGCTTGGCAAGTAAATTGTAGTGGAAAATATACTTACCAACCTTTAAAAACTTTAGTAGATAAGGATCTAATAGATTTGGATCATGGAACAAGCTTTACTGGCAATGGTACCGCTACTACAAATAACAAAGGTGAGTTTTATTTTATAACAGTATATCCTCCTGCAATGCACGACCTTACTTCTCATATTAATGTCAGGGTTGAGCATAATAGACTTGGATCTTTACAGACAAATTTAAAATTGAAGGGCAAGAAAGTTAAAAACCCAAAAGATAACCCTGAGTTAAATTCGATTTCTGGTATCGCTGTTGATAATGGAATCAGTATTTATGATTTTGATGTTGTCCTTCCTGGTACTGCTTTAAAAAGCTATTGACACTCTTTGCTACTTAAGATAGGTATTAGTAATATACTTAAATAGCAGGCTTGGATTTGTTTTATGACTAATAATTCTTATTTATCTAAGTTTATAGATCTCCTAAATCAATCTGTCACAAATAAGTTCGGGATAGATGCTTCTATAATAAATATTGATTCTATAGAAAAAATATCAATTCCAGAGCAAATTAGAGATGAAATACCTACTCGTAATGAGTATGGGTATATGAAAATTGAACTGGATGAATTTGCTGCAGAATTGGTAGAATATGCAGGGCAAGAATCGTTGCCAATATTGGAGTTAGGGTCGGCTTATGGTTATACAGCTCATAAAATATTAGAAAAGGGAGCTAAATTAGTTGTTAATGATTTAAGCTATGAGCATTTGGCAATATTGTTACAGGGGGTCAAGCGTCAATATTTACAAAATCTTACTATCAAAGCGGGAAGATTTCCTGAAATAAACTTTCCCAATAACTCGTTTGGCGCAGTTCTTACCAGTCGCATGATGCATTTCTTGACACCGCAAGAAGCAAGCGCTGGTTTTAATAAAATTTATGATTGGTTGGTTCCAGGCGGAAAATTCTTTTTTATTGTGATTACCCCCTATCATTTTACGTTGCGTGATAAATTTTTGCCTACTTACAATAAGCGGTTTTTGGCAAAAGAGTCATGGCCTGGTAGGGTAGAGAGCAACAAACAACTAGCGGGGGAATTAGCTTTAGATGTGCCAGATTCTATCCTGGTATTTGACGTTGAAGAGTTACAATCTTTATTGCCTCAATATGGTTTTAGGATTGATAAAATTAAGCGCTTTGATTATAAAAGTCATGATAGTGACAGCAAGGGTCACGTCGGCCTAGTAGCTACAAAAATCTAAGCTTTTTTATTCTGCTTTTGCATTACTATAGATAATAGTACACCAAGCACTAATAATCCAATAGTGACTACTAGAGGAATATAAGTTGGAATATGCACGAAATGCGCAACAAATATCTTGATTCCAATTAAAATCAGGATCAGTGCTAGTGAGTATTTTATATATTTAAAACGTTCTACAATATCAGCTAGCAAAAAGAATAGAGCTCGCAATCCCAAAATTGCAAATATATTTGAAGTATAAACTATATAGGTATCCTGCGTGACAGCAAAGATAGCGGGGATGCTATCGATAGCAAACACTACGTCCATAGTTTCAACAGTAACAAGTGCCATGAATAGGGGGGTAAAAAATAATTTTTTATTTTTTATAATAATAAATTTATTTCCAACTAATTTTGGGTGTATGTTGAGTTTGCTTTTGAGTAATTTATATATGTACATGTCTTTTATTTCTACGGATTCGTGCTCAGCAATCATAAATGTTTTTATGCCAGTGAAGATTAGAATTCCTGCGAATATAAATAATACCCATTCAAAATTAGCTAGCAATGTAGCGCCAGCTGAGATCATTACGGCTCTAAGTATAATTACTCCTAATATCCCCCAAAATAGTACACGATGTTGATACTTTAGGGGTATTTGAAAAAAGCTGAAAATAATAGAAATAACAAATATGTTATCTAGTGACATGGCTTTTTCTAATAAAAAGCCTGTGAAGTATTCACGCGTGCTCTGGGCGCCAAGTTCATAATAGATATATAAGCCAAATAGGCATGCTATGCTAATATAAAAGATACTTAAGGCTAAACTTTCCTTTAAGCTAATGACCTTATCTTTTTTATTGAACAGCCCTAAATCAAGTATGAGCAGAGTTATTATTACGGCAGAAAAAATTATCCAAGACACGTTAACCTAGCAATGAAGAGTTATTTGATTGTTAGTCAATCATATATTGTGAAGCTAGTTAAGTTAAATGTATAGCATGCCAGTTAAGCAAAATAATATAATATAAGTGTTTTTTAAGTCATGCATTTATCATAAAAAAAAGAGTCTCAAAAGAGACTCTGCTTATTTTTTTATGTAGAGATAGATCTAAGCTTGTTTTGCTTTGAATCGCTTATTTACTTTATTGATAACAAGCACTCTGCCTTTTCTTCTTACAAGTCGGCAGTTTTTATCTCTTGCCTTTAAGGACTTTAAGGACTTTACAACTTTCATGATTCCTCTAACGTATTGATTCAATAATATGCAACATTATAACTAGCTAGGTAAGAAAGGTCAATAGCAAACATAATTCTTGCGCATAGATTGATTTTATAATAGTTTTACGCAGTATAAACTTACTTTGTACTTGACCATTTTGTACAAGAACATCTAATATAGAGATTATAAAATTTAAGAGTAAAACTATGAAACCATACAATGATCTTGCTAAAGTAATTCACCGAGAAGGGTATATATTTATCATTTTGTTCGCTATAGTAACTTTTGTACTAGGGTCTTTTAGTTCGACTTTTGGCTGGCTTGGTGGAATATGTACTGTATGGTGCGCATATTTTTTTCGAAATCCAGAGCGCATGACGCCAGTAAACGATAATCTAGTAATTAGCGCAGCTGATGGTATTGTTAGCAAAATTACAGAAGTTATGCCGCCTGCAGAACTTGAAATGGGCGATGAAGAAATGATTCGTGTAAGTGTCTTTCTAAACATCTTTAATGTTCACATTAACAGGATGCCAGCTAGTGGAAAAATATTATCACTACAATATCATGCTGGTAAATTTTTTAATGCATCTTTGGATAAAGCTAGTATTCACAATGAGCGCCAGTCTGTGCTTATGGAAACTAAAAATAAAACTAAAATAGCTTTTGTGCAGATAGCTGGCTTAATAGCTAGAAGAATTGTTTGTGACCTGGAAGAAGGGCAAGAATTAGATGCTGGTCAAAGATACGGCCTAATTAGATTTGGTAGTAGAGTGGATATTTATTTGCCATTAAAAACTGCGATTTTAGTAACAGAAGGTCAGACTTGTATTGGTGGTGAAACACTAATCGCTGATTTACAAATGAAAAAAACTGAGCAGCCTAAATTTGAACGACGTTAGGATTAATTGTTAGTTTTCAAGGAGCAGTAAACCTAATGCAGTTTAATAAAAAACGGATCTTGAAGCCTGTACCATTTACAAAATTGTTACCAAATTTGGTAACATTGATTGGTTTGATTATAGGTGTTAGTTCAATACGCTTTGCCCTAGACAGCGCGTGGGAAAAATCTGTATATTGCATTTTAATTGCCACTATAGTCGATGGTGTTGATGGCCGCGTGGCACGCATGTTTAATGCAACAAGCCACTTTGGCGCAGAGTTAGATTCTCTTTGTGACTTTGTAAATTTTGGCTTATGTCCAGCAATGCTCATATATTTGTGGTCATTCCAGCAATATGAATATAAAGTCATTTCATGGGCTTCAATCATGTTGTTTGTTGTGTGTATGGCAATACGCCTTGCTAGGTTTAATACTTCTTTAGTGGAATCTAAGGAAATTAAGATGGATAATCGCTTTTTTACAGGAGTTCCAGCTCCAAGTGGTGCTATTTTAGCCTTGATACCTATGATATTAGATTTTGAAATAACTTCGTTTATCAGTAATTTTAGTATACGTAATTATACTTTAGGAATTAATTTATACATAGTGATTGTAGCTTTATCTCTTGCTAGTAGAATACCAACTATTTCTCTTAAGAATTTTTATATTAAACCAGAATATTTATCACTATCAATGATAATTTCAGCTGCAATTATTATCCTTGCAGTAATATACCCTTGGTATGCCCTGCCTAGTGCTGCTATCATATATATATTGTCTATGCCTGTATGTATGTATTTAGTGTATAAATCATGAGTATTATAACAAAATTACTTTCACATCCACGTGCCAAGCTAATAATGGCAATTATAGCTATTATTCTGTTATTTATTATATATAAAATATATGCTTGGGCTAACACTCAATCTACTGATAATGCTTATATAGAAGCAGATATATCTAGTGTGAGTGCTGAGGTTGGTGGAGTTATTGACGCAGTTTTTGTAAAGGAAAATAATTTTGTCAAAGCAGGGCAAATTATAGCTAAAATAAAAGAAGATGATTATGTAGCTCAATTAGCAAAAATAGCTGCAATGCTAGAAGGAGCTAAGCATGATATTGAGATGATTGAGCAAAATATCAAATTAGCTATGATAGAACAGAGTAAAGCATCTGAGTCTTATGAATTTGCAGAAGAAAATTTTAAATTTTCTGAAATAGACTATAAGAGAATAGAGGAGCTTAGCAAAGATAATTTTGCTAGTAAAAAGAATTTAGATAGTACTAAAATTGCTTTTGAAAAGGCAAAAAGTGAATTATCACAAGCTAATTTTAATATGCAGACAAGTTCTGAAGAGCTGATTTTGCTTGAAATTAAGCGCTTAGCTGCGATAGCTAAGCATAGTAATGTGCTGCAAGAGCATAATCTAGCACAAAGAGCATTAAATAATACAAATATAAAGGCTCCCATTGCTGGGATGATTGGTAATAGTTCTTTGCGCGCAGGCAATTATGTCGCGCCAGGAGTAGTATTATTTTCTGTTGTACCTATTGATGAGCTTTACGTTAAAGCAAACTTTAAAGAGACGCAGATTTCTAAGTTTTTGCCTGGTATGAAGGCTAAGATTACTATAGATTCTGAGCCTAATTCAGTAATAATTGGCACAATTCGTAATGTATCACCAGCAACTGGTGCTAAATTTAGTTTATTGCCACCATCTAATGCTACAGGTAATTTTACTAAAATAGTACAACGCGTTCCAGTACTTATTGATTTTGTGGCTCCCGAAGATATTAAGCATAAAATAGTTCCTGGTATGTCTAGCTTTATTCAAGTCAGGCTTGATCAAGCTACGCCTGAAGAGTTAAT
Organism: uncultured Rickettsiaceae bacterium; assembly: GCA_905479885.1. Classification (GTDB taxonomy): domain Bacteria; phylum Pseudomonadota; class Alphaproteobacteria; order Rickettsiales; family Rickettsiaceae; genus Megaera_A. The sequence continues at coordinate 16,076 of CAJQOE010000067.1, forward strand.
CGTTGAATAAATTGCGCATAGAGAATTAATTATTCTTTCTGTTTTTTATAGCCAAAAATGCAAAACCAAATTGTCCGATGAAGCAGCAAATTGGTATTATTGCTAGAGCGTATATAAAGTTGTCTATACTATATAGTGCATTACCCGTGGCGCTTAGTGACCCATCCCAGCTTGATTGAAATGCGTTACCAATAGCCGTGTGGAAAAAGTGTCCAAAAGACATGTTGATACAGTTTGTCACTGCAATTGCAAGGCCTGCTGAGGATGCTTCTACTTGACTGCTAACAACAGTGAATACCAGAACCTGATAGCAGCATAGTATACCTAAAGTAAACATTAGTGCTGCGCTCATTGTAAAAGATAGAGGTGGTAGATAGAATAATATAGCAAATATTGCTATTGTAAGTATACCAGTTAAAAATATCATTAAATTAGCTGAACGTAATAAGCCAGCTGCTAATGCCAAGATAGGCCCACCAAAACACATACCAACATAAACAAAAGAAGTTACAGTTGTACTTTGTGTAGCTGTCATATGGAAAACTTGATTAAAAAATGGTATTGCCCATACGTCTGCAAAGCCCTCTAGAGCCCCAACCATTAAACCACCAGAGATACCAATCAAGATTATCGTTGGATTTGATATTAATTTTAAGATCGCTTTGGCTGTATCACGGGCAGTAGTATGGGTATTCTCATTATTATTGTCTAGCTTACCGAAAATAAGCATCATCGCCGCAAGTGCGAAGCCGATTGTAGTTAATACATTAAAAGTATAGTCATAACCAAAATGTTCAAAGAGTAACTTCATTGGAGTTGAACCAAATACAGCGCCAATAAGACCAAACGAGAAAGATAAGCCAATAAGCATTGAATGAAATTTTTCATCAAAATGTATTTTGATGATTTTAGCTACAGAAAGAAAGGCAACGCCGCTTCCGGCTCCTATTAAAAAGCGACCAAATAACAATAAATTCCAATCACTAGCAGTAACAAACATCATGGTTCCTATAGCAGAAGTGGCTATTGCTATAGATGTTACAAAACGAAAACTAAGACGATCAAGCATTATGCCAAGTGGAATTTGTGCGCTAGAATATCCAATATAATAATAACCAGCCAATGTACCAAAACTTGCTGCATCAACAGCAAATTTTTGAATAATATCTTCACGCAAAATGCCAGCCGATAACCTGAGAATAAATTGAAAGGCAAAAAATAAGTTGGCTAATGACCAAAGTAATATAGATTTTTTGATAGATTTATTATTCATTGTGTTACATATTTATGAGGCATAGGGTAGGAATGGTAACCCTTTTGAAAGATGTTTGTCAATAAATTTAAACTAATTTGCTAGGCGCCTTGAGTATTTTAGTGGCAAGTATTATACAAAATTAATTGCGTGTGCATAATTATTTTGTATAATACTCTTGAAGTACCATTCAAATATCAACTCATTTATATAAAATTATGTTGCAGAAAAAATATATCACAATTGTAACCGTTATGTTTGCATCTGTTATGCTTTCTGGTTGCTTAGAGACGATGTTTGCAGGAACTGCAGGTGGTGTTATGGAGTTTGCTAAGGACCGTCCAGCTGGTGATACAATGACTGATGTTAGGATTTCTACTTCTATAAAAGGAGAATTTATTAAAAAGAATTTCCGTGATTTATATACAAAGATCAAAATTGAAGTTGTACAAGGTCGTGTATTGTTTACAGGTGTAATTGATAATGAGCAAGATTCAATTGTTGCCGTGCAGATTGCCTGGAATCAAGAAGGTGTTAATGAAGTAATCAACGAGCTAAAGGTCAATAAAAACAGTGGCAAGTTTAACCTAGTTCAATATACAAGGGATGCAATGATTACTAGCCAGATTAAATCAAAGACATTTATGAATAGGGATATTAAGTTTGTTAATTACACGGTTATTACCCTTAATGATATAGTCTATTTATTTGGGATAGCAAGATCTGAAGAAGAATTAGAAAAAGTAGCGGCAATTGCTTCTAATGTGCATGGTGTAGAAAAAGTAGTAAGCCATGTTAGGGTGCAAAATAGTGCTAATAAAATGAGATCTCAGTCTAAAGGATCTAGCGATTCTAATGATTTATTGATCGACAAAGATGAAACTGATTTAAATCTTGATCAAGGGTTGAGTGGTGATTGGTAAAATTAATAGCATATTATTCATTATTATTTCTTGCGTTCTGTTGACTGCATGCCAAGGCCCATTGTCTAAAAAAAGTAGCTCATATAAAATCCTTTCTAAAGATGATCCTAAAAACCTTCATTATAAAGGGCACTATAAAGTAGGACAAAAATATAGTATTAAGAACAAAACTTATCACCCCAAAGAGGTTAGTAGATATAACAAAATCGGTATAGCCTCGTGGTATGGTGAGCGCTATGGTTTTCATGGTAAAAAAACAGCTAATGGTGATATCTATAATAAAAATCTACTGACAGCTGCGCACCGCACGCTACAACTACCTTCTTTGGTTAAAGTTAAAAATCTAGAAAATAACCGTTCGATTATAGTTTTGGTAAATGATCGTGGTCCTTATGCACATAATCGCGAAATAGATTTATCTGAACGCGCGGCCACCATATTGGGTATGAAGAAAAAAGGTACGGCTAAAGTTAGAGTGCAATATCTGCATGCAGAATCAAAGCAATTCTTGCGAACTTTGGGGGTGGAAAAAAAATCAGGTTCCAAGGCTAAGAAGCCGCTAGATAACCATAAATGTACAGTAAATTGTCATATTAAGTTAGTTAATTTAAAATACAGAAGTAACCGCAGAGTATAATCTTAAGGGTATTTAGGTTAGGCCACAGCTTAGCTTAAATGTAGGTGAGATTATCAACTACCTAATTAGTGTCTGAACGAAAAGGCTTGAAGGTATTATATTTACTGACATACAGGGCATCTTTGTACTACGAGTTTTGAGTCAAATATGTTATAATCGAGGTATTAAACCTTTGAAGGTGGCGTAAGTTGGTTACTCTCCT
>CAJQOE010000068.1 GCA_905479885.1 uncultured Rickettsiaceae bacterium
TATCTTCTGCAGCCGGTTATAGAATCAAATTGTCAGCGTTTTAAGTGGCCAAGATCAGTCGTGACACTTAGCGTATTTGTTATGTTTTTAAGTAGCTTTATTGCAATTATAGTGTTGCTTGTTCCTATGATTTATCAACAAATTGCTGTTTTTGTTAGTAAAATTCCGCAATATAAAGAAAATTTTGAAGCTGGCGTTGTAACCTTATCAGACAAATTAGATGCTATTGATCCAGAATTAGCAGCCAAAGTCACAGATTCTGCACAAAGTGTGATCAATAGTGCGTTCGCTGTTTTTGCATCATTTGCTAACTACATATGGCAATATACACTAGCTACTATTAATTTCTTTGCAATCATTGCACTTGTTCCTATTATTCTATATTATTTTCTCCGAGATTGGCCCAAAATTGTTGCCAATGTAGAATCAATATTACCAATGCGTGGAAAAAGCAAAGTGCGTGAAATTGTTATTTCAATAAATGAATTGCTTTCAGCTTATATTAGAGGGCAATTGAATATTTGCTTGATGTTGACAGCTTATTACGTTGTAGGGTTGCATATTATTGGTTTGGATCTTGCATTATTATTGGGTATTTTATCTGGTTTTCTTATTGTTATTCCATTTATAGGTGCGCTGATATCTTTTTTATTAGTAGCAATTAGTTGTTACTTTACTTATGGTTCAGGAGCGGAGTTGATATATGTAACTATCTTATTTGCATTCGGGCATGCGGTAGAGGGGTATGTGTTAGCTCCTAAAATTATAGGAGATAGAATTGGTTTGCATCCGGTATGGATTCTTTTTGCGGTATTCGCAGCAGGTAGTGTTTTTGGATTTGTGGGGGTAATATTTGCAATTCCTCTAGCTGGTATTGTTAAAGTTTTCCTAAGCCATATAATTGACTATTATAAATCTAGCAATATGTATAAGAATTAGATAGGTTTCATGCAACAAATAGCGTTTCCTTTAACAAGCAGCAACGCTTATGATTCAAGTGAGTATATTGAATCGTCTTCTAATAGCTTAGCTTATAAAACGTTGAATAATTGGCCAAATAGTTGGGGCATTAGACCCTATGAAAAAACTCTAATTATACAAGGTTCCAAATCTTCAGGTAAAACTTTTCTAGCCAAACAGTGGGCAGAAAAAACGGGCGGCTTGTTTATTAAGAAAATGCATCAATTAACAGAAAATATATTAGTTGAGCATCAAGCGTTTATTATCGATGGCTTTGACTCTAGTTGGGACGAAGAAAATGTTTTGCATCATTTTAATATCATTCATGAAAGTGGCAAATATCTATTGATTACTAGTACGGAATTACCGTGTATTGAGTTGCCAGATTTGGCTTCTAGAATAAAATCAGCCTATCAAATTAATATTGGTATGGATGATGAGCTAATGAAAATGCTGATCTTTAAGTTATTCTCAAATTATTCAATTATCATTAGTAACGAAGTAATTCACTATTTGGTACAACATTTACCTCGCGAATTTCCTGAAGTTATAAAGTCGGTTGAAAAGCTTAATGCATTTGCGCTGCAGCAACAACGCAAAATTACGATCCCCTTGGTTAAACAAGCTTTATTTAGTAATACGCATTAGGTTAGTGCTTTGTGAAATATCTTTGCATAAGTTAGCACAAGAGGAGATGGTGAGCCTCAGACTACAACCTAAAGCTAAAGCTTAACTATTGTTAGCTTGTATCAGCAACTATTACAAACTAGATGCGTAGAAGAACCAAATAACTTATACTAACTTATTTTAAGGTATATCTGCCTGCAATAAAGTTATACGATTTACAACCAGTAAGATAAATATAAACTTTCTTTACAAATGTTAATTTATGTAGTGCAATAAAAACAAGCGTTGAATAGTATGGATATTCTAAATTTTTGTATTCAAAGCTTTAATAGAAAGCAACTGTGTCTATGGAGCTTTGCTTGTGTTAATTAATAAATAGCTATAATAATGAAATTATAAATAAAAGAATTACCAGGTGCGATTGAAGAATTGGTAAATTTATTACAGGAAAACCCTGAGATATCTGTTGACCACGAACTAGTACAAAATAGTATTTTTTATAAAGCCGTGCAACATGCTACTGAACTTGATATCTCTGACTTAAATCATTTTGAGTTTAATGGTGCTGGTGATTATGCCCTTAATATGGAATTTCTAATCCTAATGTCAATGTCAATTAAAAGTGTACCACTAATTCGCATAAAAAGTGTACCACTGGAAATTAAAAAATTATCCCATATTACCCTCCGATTTTTTAATTTTCTTGTAAAGATTCAAATTTAATCTGACAGAGTGGTAAAAAGAGAGTAATATATTTAGTAGTTGAATATATTGCATTTAACCACTCAAAACAAGAGATTAAAAATGAGTCAATTAGAAAAAATCATCAAACCCAAATTAGGACTTTCCCAAATTAGGACTTTTAGAATTAGCGAAACAGCTTGGTAATGTAAGTCAAGCGTGTAACGTTATGGGGTATTCAAGGGATACCTTTTATCGTTTTAAAGAATTATATGAAAATGGTGGGGAAGCTGCGCTACAGGAAATCAGCCGCAAGAAACCTATTATGAAAAACAGAGTGCCTTCTGATGTAGAGCAAGCCGTCATAGATCTTGCTATTGCAAACCCTGCTTTAGGGCAATTACGAGCTAGTAATGAGCTGAAGCAACAAGGTGTTTTAATATCAAGTAGTGGAGTTCGTTCTATTTGGTTGCGTAATGATTTAGAGACAATGCGTAAGCGTCTAAAAGCCTTAGAAGCTAAATCAGCGCAAGATGGTATGATATTAACTGAAGAACAGCTAGCAGCTCTTGAGCGGGCTAAAGCTAGCAAAGTAGCTCACGGTGAAATCGAGACTGAGCATCCTGGGTATCTTGGTTCACAAGATACTTACTATGTAGGTAATATGAAGGGGGTTGGCAAAATTTACCAACAAACTTTTGTTGATACATATTCTAAAGTGGCGCAAGTAAAACTTTATACTGAGAAATCAGCTATTACTGCAGCTGATATACTAAATGATAGAGTGCTGCCATTTTATACTGTCATTCGTCAGCTATAGTGGGCCACCGCATCGTCAGCCATAATGGACCACTTTCATGCTAACTTACTTTTTACATTTTGTCACCCCCCTTTGTAAATTTGGGTGTAAATTTTTTACGGTAAGATTCTCCTTCTAAA
>CAJQOE010000069.1 GCA_905479885.1 uncultured Rickettsiaceae bacterium
TTAAGAACTCACAGCAAAATAGACCACCTGAGCGCTAAACGCAAGAACTAATTCACGACAAACGCAAAACATCCATAAAAAGGCGGTATATCTAAATGTTTGGTTGTAAGTTTTTATAATAAATAGTAGTTTATGTCAAGAACATTTTTGAGCAAAAACATCCTAATCCTATGAAAAACCACAAGAAAGAAAATTTTATCAGTAAAAGTCAATATTATATGTATGGACAGCATGCAGTACTTGCCGCTGCTCGTAATAATAATCGTACAATTAAGCAAATCTACTGTTTACAGAGGCAGTTGCCTGAATTACAGGAAAAATTACCACACTCTAATATAGAAGTTGTACAAAATGACTTTATTACAAAAAAAATTGGCAGAGACCAAGCCCATCAAGGAGTAATAGCCCTGGTGGACAGCATCTTCAAAAATAGAATTGAAGATCTTGATTTCACAGATGGCAAAGACAGAATTGTAATTCTAGACCAAGTGACTGACCCACAGAACATTGGAGCCATCATTAGAAGCGCAGCAGCTTTTGGTATAAATAAGCTGATATTGCCAAGCGATAATGCTCCAGATGAAAATGCTGGTATCGCTAAAGCAGCTTGTGGCTGCCTTGAGTTAATGCAGATTGCAAAAGTCACTAATATCAAAAACACAATTGAGAGATTAAAAAAAATGGATTTTTGGATTGCAGGTCTTGATGCAAGCGGCCAAGGTAATATTAACGATATATCAGAAATTGATAAATTAGCCATTATTATCGGTTCGGAAGGCAAAGGCATGAGACGCTTAACATCAACACATTGTGACTTTTTGATTAAAATACCCATCTCAGAACACGTGGAAAGCCTTAATGCATCGAATGCAGCAAGTATTATTTTCTACTTATTGAAAGTGTAGTTCATATTGTTCAATATAATCTAAAAGCAACTGATAATAAAAAAAGTATTCACAATTCATCGTGTAGAGATCTTTTTGTTTATTTTATTGTAATAGCTGCTACATAATAGATTCAATACAACCGAGCAACTGAATTTTATATACAACACAGGTAGTCTAATTAACTATGCTTAAAATTGGCGATTTAATAAGTAAATTTAAAAAAGCAGCAGTCCCTACAAAGACAGAGCAGCCTCAAAACGAGGGCGATGCTCAGTCAACAAAAAGGGTTCGTAATTGGTATGAAGAGCGTTATGACAACATAACTGTACAACGTAACTTATTATTCGTACTGCTACTCGTTCTATTATGCCTATCGATTATTTCGATTGTTGTTGTCGCTTATGTAGTTAATACAAAGCGCTTTGATCCTTTTGTAATTCAAATCGATGACACAACTGGTATGGCCAAGATTGTGAACCCTATTTCCTCTACTGTGCTCAATGGCAATGAAGCTTTAGCTCAATATTTTATAAAAAAATATGTGGTAGCACGTGAAACTTATAACCCCGTGGATTTTGATACATTGGCTAAAACAACAGTACGTTTACTTTCTGCTAATTCAATTTATTGGGATTACAGGGGGTACTTAAAAAACGAAGCTGTTAACCCTAGCATCAAGTATGGTCAAAAAAACACAACTTTCTTGGTAGTAAAATCTTGGTCAAATTTGTCAAAAAACAAATACATTCTAAGATTTTCAATTAACGAAACTGCAGGAGCAAGAAGCGTTTTTAATAAAATTGCTGTAGTAGAATTTAAATATGTGCCTATGGAATTGACCGAAAAAGACAAAGATATCAATCCAATAGGTTTTCAAGTAATAGGATATAGGGTAGATGATGACGGTAGTTAGAATTATTTTAGCATTTTTAATAACTTTTTCTTTTTCTTGCGGAACGGCATCTAGTAATGACATGCCTCTTACTACGGACAACCGTATTAAGACATATGTTTACAGCCCGAATGAAGTATATTTATTAGTCTTACATTTTGGCTTCCAGTCTAGCATAGAGTTTGAAAAAAATGAATCTATAGAAACCATCACCCTAGGTGATAGTTATGCATGGAAAATAACTCCGCTTGGGAATAGATTATTTATAAAACCAATGGAACGTAATATACGTACAAATATGACTATAATAACAAATCGCAAAACTTATCAATTTGATATAGTTGCTAAAGAGCTTGAAAGTGGCGCAGAAAAAGATTTAGTCTATGTAATGCGATTCCAATACCCAAAAAAATCTAGGTAAGTTATGTCACAGGATATTAATCCACAACAAGAACGAAATGCGGGAGAAGATGCTCCGGAAGTAGAGCAAGAACTTTCTCAGGTTGCAACAAATCCAAAACAAAGCATGTTGATACTAGTTGGTATTTCAGCAGTGTTCTTATATTTGTTTTTTAACTTATTTATCACCGGAGATGAGTCTGATACAAAAAAAGATGATACGCCAATACCCACGAATATATCTAAACCTGTACAAGTTGATACAGAAAGTGATGTTCCATCTATACCAACACTACCTTCACCGCCTAAATTAGAAGATCCAACTCCACCACCTCCTCCTGAAACCGAAGCCTTACCAATGGCCTCTGAAGAACTTCCGGAATTACCTAACGATCTTGCTCTTGCTCCTGTGACAAATAATTCTTCGGTACCTTCTTTGCCTTTTGGAAATTCACAAGATGATGAAAGTCGCAAAAGAATGGAAGCAAAAAGAAAATCTGCTATTGTCTTAGTGGCGGGCGCCCCTGCTAGCAAAACTGTTGATCAGCTGCAAGAAGAGGCTGATTTTAGATATCGTGGAGATATGAATTTAGTTCTTGGTCGTGGTAAAGTACTTGATGCTACAATAGAAACTGCAATCAACACTGATATTGGTGGTGAAATTCGTGCATTAATTAGTCGTGATGTCTATTCTGAATGGGGGAAAAACATTCTATTGCCAAAAGGATCACGAGTATTTGGTAACTACGCTTTAGGTATAGAAGAAGGTGCTTATGGCCGCATCTCTATCGAATGGACAAGAGTGGATTTAGCTAACGGATATAGCTTAAATCTAAGCGGAACTGGAATGGATTCACTTGGTAGAAAGGGAAATCAAGGTAGGGTTGATAATAAATTTAGCGAACGGTTTTCAAATGCTATCCTTAGATCTGCTTTTAATATTGCGCTAGCTAATGCGCTTGACTCTACAGTCAAGCCTCAAATTTCTTCTCAAGCAGCTGCAAATCAAAGTCAAGTATCTACTAATGTGAAGAATATTGCCAACGGTATCTTTGCTCAAGAAGGACTAACGCCGGCAACAAAAAGGGTTCAGATTTGTGCTAGTTCTCTTGCTGCTATTACGGATAAAACCTCTACAACTTTTACACAAATAGATACAGCATGTACGGCTTTAGCTACTGACGCAACTGCTACAGATGCTGCTAAATTAGTTTCATTAATGAGCACTATTAATGCCTCCTCAGATGCACTAATAAAAAATACTGCTACTAATGTTGAAGAAACAAAGGCTCAACAAGCGTCAAAACAAGCGTTCACTGATATTTCTGACACAGTAAAAACTCTTATCGCTGAGCAAGAATTTCAACCAACTATTACTATTGATCAAGGAACTCCTGTTAAAATTTATGTAAATAAAGATTACAAATTTCCAAAAGCTGCAGTAAGCAAATCGAGGTCGCTAAAATGAGTTATGCGGCATTAGAAACCTACCTATTACCGTTTAAAAACATCTTTGCAGAAGACGGGGTTAATGAAGTCATGGTAAATAGACCAGGTGAAGCCTGGGTTGAAAAAGCTGGAGACCAACGTTTAGTTCAAATTCCTGAAATTGATATAGATCATTTACTAGGCCTTGGGCGCTTAGTAGCGCAATCAACTGCGCAAGGAATATCTGAAGAGACTCCTTTATTATCTGCTACTTTACCTAATGGCTATCGTATCCAAATAGTATTCCCGCCTGCAGTGGAGCCAAATCTTGCTGCTTTTGCCATCAGAAAGGGTACTACTGTGCATTTATCCTTAGATAAATATGCCGAGATGGGGGCCTTTGACAATACATCTACTAAAGAAATAGTAGATAGTAATGATCCAATTTTATGTGATTACCTCAAATCTGGTAATATAAAAGAATTTATTCGTCATGCTGTTAATTGCAAAAAAAATATCATTATCAGCGGCGGTACCTCTACAGGTAAGACTACATTTACCAATGCCGCCCTTGGTGAAATACCAACAGGCGAGCGCTTGATTACTGTAGAAGATGCACGAGAAGTAATGCTACATCAACACCCTAATAAAGTGCATTTATTAGCTTCTAAGGGTGGGCAAGGACGTGCAAAAGTTACTACACAAGATTTAATCGAAGCGTGCTTACGTTTACGACCAGATAGAATCATTGTTGGTGAATTGCGCGGAGCCGAAGCATTTAGTTTCCTGCGCGCCATTAATACTGGCCACCCTGGTTCTATCTCAACCTTGCACGCCGATGCCCCTGCTATGGCTCTTGAACAGCTAAAACTTATGGTAATGCAAGCTGGACTTGGTATGCCGCCAGAAGAAGTAAAAAAATATATTCTTGCTGTAGTGGACATAGTAGTACAGCTAAAACGCGGCGAAGGGGGAAAAAGATACGTATCTGAAGTATATTTTAAAGGAATGAAGGAGCAGGATGGGGTTTAATAACATACTTAAAACAGCACGAACTCTCTTTGGGCACATGGTAATTCATCCATTTGTCCTAATTTGTACATTATGGATGAGCGGTGCATTGGTTGCACTTGTTACTAATGAATCTAAATTTATCGAACTAAGTTTTGCTACTATTGGCATCGCTTATAAGTGGGGGAATTGGTTGATACATGCATGGACACAGCTAAGCTTTAGTGCCTATGACTATTTAAAA
>CAJQOE010000070.1 GCA_905479885.1 uncultured Rickettsiaceae bacterium
TAGGAGAGTAACCAACTTACGCCACCTTCAAAGGTTTAATACCTCGATTATAACATATTTGACTCAAAACTCGTAGTACAAAGATGCCCTGTATGTCAGTAAATATAATACCTTCAAGCCTTTTCGTTCAGACACTATATATGAATTTATTCGTGCTGAACTCGTCTAAAGCCTTTACTTCTGATTTTCTCTGCCGCTCTATCTCTACTTGTTTTTTTCGCTCTAGAGCTATTTCAAACTTTTTAAGTTCTGCATATTGATCTCTTAGATTTTGTCTTAATAATTCTATTTCTAAGTTATGTTGGTGAATTTGTGCTTCAACACGCTTTATAGTTTGTCTAAAATGTTGCATATAGCGTTCAAGCATATATGCATAAGGAGTACCTGAATGTTTTTTAACTTCATTGTCAGCCTCCTCTTCTAAGCTTTGCTTTTTCTGTTCAAGCCTAAGCTTTTCTGATTCAAGATAATCTAGCTTCCGGAGAATTACATCTAGTTTATTTTTGTTAAGCTTTATAAGAGTCTTAAGTGTTTTCATAACAACTAATTACTCCGTAATACCTAATATTTCACCTAACTTCTTGTATGTATCCTCCATAGCACAACTTTCGTCTGGGCGCTGATTAAGGAAGCTTTCTATTTTATTAAAATAACCTATCGATAGATCTACATCTGGATCAGTGCCCTTTTTATATGCACCAAGCCTGATCATTTCAGACATGTCTTGATAAGTAGCTAGCATCTTTCTAGCATAACTAATTTGTCTATTTTCTAAATCATTATTGCATTTAGGCATAGCTCTAGATACGCTCCTTAGAATGTCCACAGCTGGAAATCTACCACGTTCAGCAATAGCTCTATCCAGTACAATGTGACCATCTAATATACCGCGTACAGCATCACTAATTGGTTCATTTTGATCATCACCTTCTACCAGCACCGTGAATAAACCCGTGATATTAGCAGAATCGACTCCTGGTCCTGCGCGTTCAAGGATCTTGGGTAACTCACTAAATACAGAAGGGGGGTAGCCTTTAGCAGTTGGTGGCTCACCTACCGCTAAACCAATTTCTCTTTGCGCCATAGCAAAACGTGTTACCGAATCCATTATACACAAAACTTCTTGACCTTGGTCACGGAAATATTCCGCTACCGCCATCGTCACGTAAGCTGCACGTTTACGCAGCAAAGCTGATTCATCACCAGTTGCCATTATTACTACAGCCTTCTTTAGACCCTCTGGACCTAAATACTCCTCTATGAATTCTTTCGCTTCACGGCCGCGTTCACCAATTAAGCCTATTACTTTTACATCGGTACCGGCGTATTTCGTAAGCATTGAAATTAACACGGACTTTCCAACACCACTTCCAGCAAAAATCCCCATCCTTTGGCCAAAACAACAACTAGTAAAGCCATCTATTACCTTTACTCCGAGATCAATTTTACCACCTATGCGTTGCCTTTTATTGGCAGGTGGTGGGTTAGTTTTAAGCAAATAACTTCTTTGACCTGGCTTAATAGGGCCCTTATCATCTACTGGCTCACCAAAAGCATTAATTATTCTGCCTAGCCAACTTGCATCCGGATGTATAGTATTTTCATGCTGGTATACTTCAACTTCTGCACCAGAACCTATACCTTCCGTGTCATCGAACGGCATTAATAGCACTGATTCATTTTCAAAGCCAACTACCTCGCACAATACATGCGATTTACGAATTGTGTTATTAACTTTACAACGAGAACCTATAGAAACAAACTCGTTAATACCGCGACACTCTATGACTAGACCTTTCACAGAAACGACTCTGCCCGATATTTTTATCGGCTTAATATCCTCTATTTCAGCATTTAAAGCTTCGAGATAAGTGTTAAAACTCATTGGTATATAATCCTATTAATGAACACGATTTTCAGACGCAGGTAAAAAGAAATTACCCTGCATACCATCAATCTTAATATCAATTAAGATTCTAGCAATTTCACCATTTTCTACAAATTCAGCCACAGTTTTTATTCCAAGATCCCCTGCTAAGCCAATTAAAGCTTCTACAAAAAACCTACTATGGTTATTACTTAATATATCACGTATATAACTACCATCAATTTTAATAATATCAATAGGTAAATTTAAAAGTTGTTTAAAAGACGTAAATCCCGAACCAAAATCATCTAAAGCAAATTTACATCCATACGCATGCAATGTGTCAATAAACCTTTTAGTCGTGTTAAAATCATAGTTCAACGAGGTTTCTGTAATTTCTATAATCAGTCGCTTAGCCACATTATACTTTTTTAATAAACTTTCTATTCGCTTAAGCAATCGATGATTTAAAACACCAACGTTCGAAATATTTACTGATAATTTTATTTTTTTATCTCTTTCTAGCTCTTTGATTGCCATTTCTATGACTGTAAAATCAACAATATTAATTAATCCCTTTTTCTCTGCATCTTCAATCATTGGTCCAACAGAGATTAGATTATTCTTTTCATCTGGAACACGCAATAAACATTCATAATACTCAATATTACCTGACTTACGATCAACAATAGGTTGATATACAAATTTTGCTTTCCCTTTAAGCAATGATACTCTTAATAAATTCAATTTAATATTACGAGCTCTTAAAGCTTCAATATCGGTTGGGTTATCATCGTGTGAATAATAATAACTACAATCTTGAGAAGATAAGATTCCGTATACCAACAGAGATAATAGTTTATCTGCTTTAAGATTTACTTCCGGAGAAAACTTAATACTGCCCACCGAGCATTTTAGATAGCTTTCAGGAAATTCATCGTCAATATATAACTGTACTTGGGAATAAATAGAATAAGCTAGTCGAGACGCCACACGAACATCATCTGGAAGTATAATGTATATATTAGTAGGGTCAGCTGTTCTTACTACTCTATAGTCACCCGACTTGGTACAGGCAGTATGAACCATGCTATAAAATTTATCCATTATGGCACTAGTATCTGATATCAGGATGCTTAATTCATCTTGATTAAGAAGCTTTACCGACAGCAAAATGCCAGTTTTTATCCTGTCCATTTCCTGCTGTAAATTAGCCATGATTATTGCTTTTCTTGCCATAACATCCTATGCTTTGAAAATATTGATTTATATGATAGCAATAATCTTAATATTTTAAAACCTTAAAAGATTTTATGAGCAGAAAAGAAATTATTGAAAAAAAGCTAAGTGTACTAAATCCACATATTCTGAAAGTTATTGATAATAGCGCCGCTCACGCTGGGCATGCTGGTAACCCCAATAATGATGGAGAAACACATTTCGAGATACAAATCTCATCTACTCAACTTGATAACCTAACAAAAATAAAACAACACAGAATTATAAATAACGCGCTAAAAGACGAATTTGCTAGCGGCTTACATGCTCTTTCTATTAAAATAATTGCAAAAATATAAATTTACTATGACTCAAGAAAGCATTATTAGGATATTGGCCGGCGCCAATAAAGTAGCGCGACAATCCAAAGAGGTTATAAAAACATCTAGCACAAATTATATAGAACAAAACATAATGAAGGGTAATTACGTTACGCGCGAAGAATACGAACAGTTGCAAAAATTAGTGCTAAAACTCAAACAAGAAATCATAGAATTAAAAACCCAATAAAATAGCGACAAAAATAACAACAACTTTCTCCTATTACCCGTAAAAAGCAACCCTAGCATTAAATTTTTATTATTTTATATATTTCTGATATACTATAATTGTCATGTAAACTTAAATAATAGAGAAATTGACTATGAATAATAATCCGTTTGAACAAATGCAATCATTTATGAAAAATGAAAACTTTACTAAAAACATGAAAGACATGCCAAACATGGACTTCTCTGCCGCTTCAAACATGATGAAGAGCACAGCTGAAGCTATCAATTCAACTAATCAAATGGCTTCTGAAAGCATACAATCCATTGTTAAACGTGGAGCAGACTCATTACAGAAAAATACCACTGAGCTATATAATACAATGAAAGAAGCTGTATCAGCTGGTGACGCAAACCAAATCAATCAATGCCAGCAAAAATATCTGCTAACAGCGATTGATAACAATGTTAACAGCACTAAAGAAATACTTGATATGTCTACTAAATCAATGATGGAAATTATTGATGTTTTTCATAACGGCTTCAAGGAAAACATCAACAAAAGCCAACCTAAAGCAAAAAAATAATTATCCCTACCATAAGCTGCTATGCCATAATTTTATGACATAGCAGCTCTCTGAATATAATTACAATATATTATTTTATAAAATACGGTGGTAGTACACTTAGTTTTTTTAAGCTAAAACTGTACCAAAGCTTTATGAAATTTGGATATGCCAGAACTAGGATAACGCTCCAGAACTTATTACTTGTAATCGATGCTATTTTATCATAAATTTTTAGCCTAATTAAAGAACCTTGAGGTATTTGGTAAATGAAAAATTTTATAAAGGATAATATCGTTTTAATTTTTGGTATAAGCTTACCAATAATATTAGTTATTATATTTATTTTGGCATCAACACTACCAAAATACTTTGTAGCAACGCCGCAATATGACTTTATTTTCTCAGATTCGCAACGTAATAATAATTATGAATTCGTTGTTATAAATCAGAAAATTCATTTTCGAGTTTTTCCTGCAAGGTCGCATAACGCAACAACTCAACATCTCTATCGTTACGTCGCAGCTACGGGCAAAGTACAGGAAATTACTTTTATTCCACCGAATATGCCAACACAAAAAATTTCTAAAGTTCCTAATAGCATCAATGCTAATATTATAGTTTCAGTTGACCCTCAAAACCTTCCTTCAGAAGAACAGGCAAGAGATACTTCTAAAATCATTTCAAAAATCAGTGATGGTGAAGCTGTTCAGTCTAACACCATTCCTGTCACAGAGTTGATGGGTATAGAAATTGATAGTTCAATTATAGCTCCGGATGGATATAAATTTGTTGCTAATAATAGCTTTAATCATGGAGGCATTTTGTTTCCCGCAGTTTCTTCGAAAAAAAATGAGATTACGATTGATAAGAACGGAAGGAAAATACCAATTATCTACAATAATCATGGTAATGTGTATTATCATGATCCAATTTTTATAGGCTGGATTATCCCATGATTACTAAAGAACAAGCTATTAAGAAAATTATTGCTCTAATAAAAGATAATAAGATCACTCTTGAAGAGATATCCTCTGCAATTGGTCATCAGCAAATTGAGGCTAATAAAAAGGACGGCTTTACTCTGGTGCGTTTATTTTCTTATCTGGGAGGGATCTTTATCTTATTTGGGTTAAGTGCTTATATTACAATCGATTGGGATAATTTGAATTCTTTTTCTCGCATTATAATCACTTTAGGATCGGGAATCACTAGCCTAATCCTTGCGATTATTTCATTATCGCAAAACAAGAAAGAAAATTACTCTATTATTCTAATTATATTGTCGGCATTATTACAGCCAACAGGTCTATTTGTAGCTGTGATTGAATTTTCAAATGGCGGTGGTAATATATTGATTCCTGCGATGCTTATTTTCGGTATTCTGGCTCTACAATATGGAATTTTATTCCTTAAATTAAAGCGCACCGCGTTGTTATTTTTTACGATCTACTTCGCAACCGCATCTTTTATTAGTATAGCTGATTTCATAGATATTCCACGTAATTTAATTGAATTTATTGTTGGCGTAAGTTTTGTTGCCCTTAGTTATGTTATACAGCGTACACCTTATAATATCATTTGTGGAGTTGGTTATTTTGTAGGAAGTATTAGTTTATTATGGATGTCTTTTGATCTTCTGCAGGATACTTTTTTTGAAATATCCTATATTGGGATCACGTGCTTTATGCTTTATGTTAGCACTATTGTTTGCAGCCGCTCTATTCTAGCTACATCTACAATTGCTATGTTTGTGTATCTTTCATATTTTACCAAGCAACATTTCTTGAATTCGATCGGGTGGCCTATAAGTCTGATGTTGTTAGGGGTTATATTCTTTGGCATTAGTGGCATAGCACTTAAGATTAATAATGCACTGGCGTCAAGAGAGCGAGACCGTAATAGCACCCAAAAACTGGCCTACTAAACTGAAATTAGAAATCCAAGCTTTAATAATATAGGATTACTTCTTATAGCGCTTGATTTAAATTTACAGGTCAAAACTCCAAGACATTCCATTAATTAGAGGTATATTAAGGAGATACTTCAAGTTTACCAAAAAAACTCAGTATAGTTTAAAGCGCTGTAATCTTAGCATTTTAATAGGTGATAACTAATTTAGCTTCAGATATTAACTCTGCTGATAATATAATCCCTAATTTTTCTGCTACTTTAGCATTCAAAACAAGCTCTGTTTTTCTTGGAAAATCAACAGCAACTTCGCTTATATTTTCGCCTTTTATAATACGAATTATCATAGCTGCTGTCTGACGACCAATATCATACTGATTTGGGCCAAGAGCTGCGATGGCACCATCTACAACAATATCTGTATCACTTACAAAGACTGGTATTTTTTGTGCATTAGCTGCCTTTACAATAACGCGCAAGGCTGATAAAGCTGTATTATCGTTACTAATAAATATTGCATCAACAGACGAGCTTAATTTAATAGCGCTTTGTGCTACCTCTGAGCTTTTACTGGCCGGCATAACAACCAGCTCAATACCATATTTAGGGCAAACTTTTCTTAATTTTTCAATCAAACTAATCGAATTCATCTCCCCGGGGTTGTACAGAAATCCTAGTTTTTTTATCCTAGGCTTAACACGCTTAAACATTTCTATCTGCGGCTCTAACGGAACAAAATTCGATACACCAGATATATTACTGCCTGGATGCTCTAAGCTCGATACTAAATTTGCACCAATCGGATCAGTTATTGTAGTGAATATTAATTTAGCCTTACTATCTCTGAGATACTTCACAAAAGATTGGGCAGCAACAGTTCCAACACCAACTACTATATCTGGTTCATTACTTACAAATTTATTAGCAATTTGTCCTGCCAAAGATACATTGCCTTGAGCAGATTCAATTTTTAAATCCAAATTGTGATCTTTGATATATCCAGCCTCAGTTAACCCTTCTACAATTCCCCTTGTAGTTGCATCTAAAGCTGAGTGCTCAACCAACTGATTTATATATATTTTGACTTTTTTTCCTTCAATAGGAACATTAGATTGTAGTAATAAAGAAGCTATTCCTATAGCAACCAACCATATTATATTTCTAAACATATTACTCCTTCTCTTTTTTTAGAATATTCCTATAACCGCCATAAGATTCATCTCTTAAAAATCTAGCAACTCTGCCAATTGTCGTCAGACTTGCTCCAGTGATTTTATGAATATCTCGGTATGATAATTTTTCTGCTGCCAATAACTGACAGACACGCCATCTTTCTTTTAAAGCCTTGAGTTCACTTGGAGTGCACAAATCTGTTAAAAAACTATCTAAATCATTTTTAGTTTTTAACTGCAAAATTGCTTCATTTAGTTCCAAGGGTTTTTCATCATATTTATCTGTCATCTATAACCTTCTTGACATTGACTTACTGTAGTAGTATACTAGCACAGTAAGTCAATGTCAAGCTAGCTATCAAGTAACTTTAAACGAAAGCAAATAACGATTTATTAAATCATAAACAGAAAAATATTCCCCACTATCATTCTTTATATAAAAATGATGAAGACCTAATTCATGCGGATCTTCTTCGCTTTTTCCTATATAAGTAAGCTGATTATGCTCATACAGCCATTTATGAGTTATCTTATAAGCATCAGGACATCTAAGCTGATCAGCTTCAAAATCCACCATAATATGATATTCTGCGCTTGGCAAAATGGTTTTATCACCCAGACGACGTAAATGGCAACGATACGGACCAGTTCTATAGAAATCTGAATCAGGAACAATTTCCCATCCAGCATAATTTAATACTACGTCAAAAAATCTTTCTAAAAATGTTACTTTATAACGATTTGCTATTACTGCACTAAGACTTTTAAATGAATTGCTATTAATTTGACGTAATGAAAAACCATTCATGACTCGATAACGCTCAGACACCATCGCTTGAATCCCTGCTCCAAGTGAATTACCTTGCAAAATAATTTGCTCATGATGCACTCCGCGCTGTAACAAGAATTCCACAACAGCGATCCCATCATCGACTAGCGCTGCCAAACAACTTGTCTCGCCGCTGCTGCAATGCATTCCTTTGTGATTAAAGCTAAGAACTGAAGCTCCTGTTGCTTTAGCCTGCCTTGCCATGTCGCGAAAACGACTTTCATAATATTCCCCTTTACCATAAAACATAATAAAATATAAACCAGATCCAGCCTTATCCCGAGAGATATTTTGATCAGGTGTTACCAAGACAGAATCCAGCTGGTTATCGCCAGATATTATATATTGACGGGTTAATTGTAGTGATAAAAACTCCTTATAGAAAAGCGCACCTTTCGTACGTTGAGTAAGCATAAAATCTGCAAATCTTGCATTATTATCAGCCCCTCTATACTCTTTACTTTTATACCAATCCTTAGAATTTGTTGGATAAAAAACTTTAGCAAAAAATTTACATAAAAAAGCTTGAAGCATCTTATTGCACTGGTATTTCAGCTTTTTCTTGCATATCTAATTGTGCCTTGGCTACATCATCTTCTAGCCATACACCACTCTCAATTAATGCTTGCTGCTGAAATTTTACTATTTTCTTCTCTGGTCTACCCGGAATTTCTTTAACTCCGAGATAAATAACATTATAATACTCCATATCGAACACCCTTAAATGCTCTTCAACCCTTTCTAATTCATGTTTAATATTTGTAATAAATACCAACTTTTTAGGAACTTCGGTTATTCTTAAAAATTCCATTATGGTTTGTGACTTACTATGTTGGCCAGTAAATATTATTCCCTTATAAAAAAATGAAAACCATGGCGCAGTTTTTTCTATCTCTAACGACTCTTTATCATTAATTTTATTTGTAAAAATAATCTTTAAACCAGTTGACTCCAAATAACGCCGCTCTTCTATATTGACTAACTGTAATGGCATTGTACATATACCATATACTGCTGCTCCCTTGCTTCTAAGTTTTTGGATATATTCTGGCCAAGCATCTTCTACTAATTTTATCTGACGTTGTTGGTACCATTTAGCTACCGTCATGTTGTAATGTGCAACACGTTGACCAAGCGTAACCATATTATCTATAAACAAACGATATGGATTAGAATTATGCGAAAACATAAGGGATTTTGGGGTCGTTAATGTATCATCTAAATCGATAAAAACAACCGTCTCTTGATCTACCCATTCACTTATCTCCTTCATGATTGGAGAATTCACTGTATAAGTCGTTACAAGTTTTGCTTGTGATACACTCGAAAAACTTATAATAATTACACATAAAATAAATTGCACTTTATTGCTCATATGGATCCTGTTTATTCTTATTGGTCTCTGTGCGTGATACTGCATTTAGCTTGTCAATAACACCGCTCCAAAATTTTAAAAACTCTTGAGGTGAAATTTGATCAGATTGATCGTACTCTGGCGCATAAATAAAACCTATCACTTGCACATCATTCCTGATAGATTTAAATTGCTGCTCAATAGACTTAATATATTGTTCATCTTTATCTACAATATATACAACATCTGGCACCCATTTTAAATTTAAAGCGAGCAAAGAAGCTATAATTCCTTGGCGTGAATTTTGTCGCGGAGCAGAGTTGCAAGATAATAATCCACGGTAAAAAGTTGGATAAGTGCCATTGACCTTTTCAGCTTCTTTATTAAATATAATCTGTTTTGATCCTATTGGACTTTTTGAAAGATCAATTCCTTTTTTGAATAAATATGCCCAAGTCCATACTTCTAAATAAGGTATACTATTAAAACTACCAGATAAATTACTAGTTACTACCATAAATGGAGCATTATATTGCTGAAGGTTTTTAAAAAAATCTATAACTTTTGGATCTGATAATTGCTGCTTATACTCCGTTAATATTAATTCGGAAATATAGCGCTGTTTTGACAACTTAGCCTTCTGAACCACTTTCGCAGCAATAGCTTGAAATTTTTTATCCTTCGCATCAAATGCAGGGTCAGTTGTTTTTAAAACAAAACCTTCAAGTGGTAAAATAGTAAGAGTTTTTTGAGCATTGCGTTTCTCTAACAATCCCAGCAAAGTGTTATTTATCTCTTCTATAGTATTTGCAGTATAAATATCTGCACTTGCTGATAGATTCAATACAATAGATGCAAGAACAACCAAACGCTTTATAATACTCATTACCTAACTATCAATCAGTTTAACCTGATAGCAGGATAACATATAGTGCTGTTCTGAGGATAGAAAAACCGTAATTTAAAGATAAAAAAAAGCCGCTATTGTTAAATTTGAATAATCTACAATAGCGGCTTCTAAATGTAATAAGTTTTTTAATTATTATCGGCTAGTTTATCACGTGCAGCAGCTTGTTTTTTAGCCATTGCCATATAAAAACCTGTACCAGCTGGTATCAACCTACCAACTATTACATTTTCTTTTAAGCCCTGTAATCTATCAATCTTACCAGATACCGCAGCTTCCGTTAGAACCTTCGTCGTTTCCTGGAAAGAAGCAGCAGAGATGAATGAATTAGTCTGCAACGATGCTTTTGTAATACCTTGTAGTACTAAATCATACCTTGCAGGTTCACCGCCACCTTTGACCGCTTTGTCATTGATCTCAGTTAATGCCTTAACATCCACCATTTCACCTGGTAATAATGTAGTATCACCAGAATCTGTGATTTCAACTTTTTGCAGCATCTGACGGATCACAACTTCAATATGCTTATCATCGATTTTTACACCTTGTAATCTATAAACCGCCTGAATTTCTGATACCATATAACTAGCAAGTGCTTCAACACCCATTACTTTTAAGATATCTTGAAGTACTGGATTACCATCAATAATCATATCACCACGCTTAACAAAGTCACCTTCATTAATCACAACATGCTTACCTTTTGGCAACATATATTCAATTGGTTCAGCCCCATCAGTTGGATGTAACAGAACTCTCCTTTTAGATTTATAATCTTTACCAAATTCAATACGGCCGTCAACTTCAGCAATAACCGCATGATCTTTCGGACGCCTTGCTTCTACAAGCTCAGCTACTCTTGGAAGACCACCAGTAATATCCCTAGTCTTAGTCGACTCACGCGGAATACGTGCTAAAATATCACCTGCTGCCACTTCCACACCATCCTCGACACTCAAAACCGCGCCAACTGGTAAGTAATGCTTTGCTTCTAAACCAGTAGATAATTCAACCGTTTTACCCTTAGCATCGAGCAACTGGATACGTGGACGTAAATCTGCGCCTTTTGAATATTGCTTAGATTCAATGATTACTTTACTAGAAATACCAGTTGTATCATCCATAATACTTCTAATGGATAGACCTTCTAGCATGTCAGTAAACACTACTTTACCTGACTTTTCAGTTATAATTGGTAGAGTATGTGGATCCCACTCAGCTATTTTTTGGCCTTTTTCAACTTTATAACCATCATCAACCATTAACCTTGCGCCATAAGGAACCTTGTATCTGGCACGCTCGCTGCCTTTATCATCAACAAGCAATACTTCACAAGAGCGGCTCATGACAACTTGAACACCCGCCGAATTAATAACTAAATTACGACCTAGTATTTTTACTTTTGCAGCATAGGAAGCTTCAACCGAAGAAACTTCTGTTCCTTTTGTTGCAGCTCCACCAATGTGGAACGTTCTCATCGTTAACTGCGTACCAGGCTCACCAATAGATTGTGCAGCAATAACACCCACTGCCTCACCTTTTGATACTAATTTACCAGCAGATAGATCACGACCATAACAAAGCGCACAAAGGCCAAGTTTAGTTTCACAAGTTAGTACAGAACGAATTTTAATCAGGTCTAGACCAGAAGATTCTATCTTGTCTAATCTTTCCTCATCAATTAACGTAGCAGCAGGAGCCAACATCTCACCAGTTAACGGGTGATATGTGTCAATTGCAACTGTTCTACCAAGAATCTGGTCAGCAAGTGATACAACTACTTCACCACCATCAATAATAGTTTTTGCCTCAATACCATTTGTAGTACCACAATCATCAGTAGTGATAATACAATCTTGAGCAACGTCAACTAATCTTCTTGTCAAATAACCAGAGTTCGCAGTCTTAAGGGCTGTATCAGCCAAACCTTTACGCGCACCGTGAGTAGAGTTGAAATATTCACGAACAGTCAAACCTTCTTTAAAGTTCGATTTAATCGGCGTTTCGATAATTTCACCAGATGGCTTGGTCATCAAACCACGCATACCAGCAAGCTGTTTAATTTGCGCTGCAGAACCCCTTGCACCAGAAACCGCCATCATGTGGATTGAATTCAACTTTTCCTGATTTGTTGTTGATTTATCATCGCTCTTAACTGCAATTTCATCCATCATTTTTGATGCTACTTTATCGGTACACGCTGTCCACGCATCGACTACCTTATTAAATTTCTCACCATAAGTGATTAAACCTTCAAGATATTGTTGTTCGAACTCATTCACAAGACCAGTAGTTTCGGCAATAATTTCTGCTTTATTAGAAGGTATAACCATGTCATCCATACCAAATGAGATACCAGAACTACATGCATACTTGAAGCCAAGTTCCATCAACTTATCTGCAAAAATCACCGTCGCTTTTTGCCCACAATAACGATATATAACGTCGATAGCATTGGAAATGTTTTTCTTATTCATTTCCATATTTAGCAACCTGAAGTCCACACTATTACTTTTTGGTAACAAACGACCCATTATAACCCTTCCAGGTGTTGTATCAATTAATGTCTCTACAAACTCACCATCAGCATTAAGCATTTCCATGCGGTATTGAATTTTAGTATGAATCGTTATTACTTTTTCAAATAAAGCAAATTCGATTTCATTAAAATCAGCAAAAACCATGCCTTCGCCAGGCTCATTTTCTAACATTAAGGTCAAATAATACAAACCAAGAACAATATCCTTATCAGCAGAAATGATCGGCTTACCGTTCGCTGGGCTAAGTATATTATTAGTGGACATCATAAGCACTCTAGCTTCGAGCTGCGCTTCAATTGACAATGGTACGTGCACAGACATAGTGTCACCATCAAAGTCCGCATTAAATGCCGCACAAACAAGTGGATGCAATTGAATAGCTTTACCTTCAATTAGCAATGGCTCAAATGCCTGAATACCAAGACGGTGCAATGTTGGTGCTCTGTTTAATAGCACTGGGTGTTCTCTAATAACTTCTTCTAGAATATCCCAAACTTCAACTTTCTCAGCTTCAACAATTTTCTTCGCCGCCTTAATTGTAGTAGCTATACCATACATTTCAAGCTTTGAATAAATAAATGGCTTAAACAATTCTAATGCCATTTTCTTCGGCAAACCACATTGATGCAATTTCATCTCTGGGCCCACAACAATCACTGAACGACCTGAGTAATCCACCCTTTTACCCAAAAGGTTTTGACGGAAACGACCTTGTTTACCTTTTAGCATATCGCTCAAAGATTTAAATGGTCTTTTGTTTGCGTTCTTAACTATCTTACCACGACGTCCATTATCAAATAGCGCATCTACAGACTCTTGTAACATACGCTTTTCGTTACGTATGATAATATCTGGTGCTTTTAATTCAAGAAGTCTTCTTAGACGATTATTTCTATTAATAACCCTTCTATATAATTCATTCAAATCTGATGTAGCGAATCTACCACCATCAAGCATAACTAGCGGTCTTATCTCTGGTGGAATCACTGGTAATACAGTCATCACCATCCATTCTGGTTTGTTTCCAGAACCGATAAAATCTTCAACTAGCTTTAATCTTTTTATTATTTTTTTCTTTTTTGTTTCAGATGAAGTCTCAAGCAAATCAGCTTTTAGTTGCACACTTAATTCTTCCAAATCTAGCTCAGCAAGTAAGCGCTGCACTACTTCAGCGCCAATCATTGCAACAAAACTATCTTCACCATACTCATCTTGTGCTTTAATATATGCATCTTCTGAAAGTAAATCACCTTTCTGCAAAGCAGACATACCAGGCTCTATTACTACATAATTTTCGAAGTACAAAATCTTCTCTAAATCTTTCATAGTAATATCAAGAAGAGTACTTATTCTTGATGGTAACGATTTTAAGAACCAAATATGCGCAACCGGAGCAGCTAACTCAACGTGCCCCATACGCTCACGACGCACGCGAGAGGTGGTTACTTCCACACCACATTTTTCACATGTAGTACCTCTGTACTTCATGCGCTTATATTTACCACACAAACACTCGAAATCCTTCACTGGGCCAAAAATCCTTGCACAGAAAAGCCCTTCTTTTTCTGGCTTAAATGTACGATAATTGATTGTTTCAGGCTTTGTAACTTCACCGAAAGACCAAGAACGTATTTGTTCAGGGCTAGCGATATTAATTTTAATTTGATCAAATTGTTGAGTACTGCTCAATTGGCTGTAAAAATTGATCTGTGACATATGGATTCTTCCTCAAACTATAGTCTAAATAGACACATTCGTGCCTTATTATTTAAAAATTTCCTAGGCAATGAAATAACAAAAAAGGCCCGGCCGAAGCCGGACTTTTAATTTTATTCAGAGTTTTCTTCTAGCTGTACATTCAAACATAATGACCTGAATTCTTTAATCATCACATTAAATGACTCTGGTAAGCCTGATTCAAAATTACTACCACCTTTAACAATGTTTTCGTAAATTTTGATTCTACCAGCTACGTCATCTGACTTCACAGTTAATAATTCCTGCAATGTAAATGCCGCACCATAAGCCTCAAGAGCCCAAACTTCCATCTCTCCAAATCTTTGGCCACCGAAGTGAGATTTACCACCTAAAGGCTGCTGAGTAACCAAGCTATATGGACCAATAGAACGTGCGTGAATTTTATTATCCACAAGGTGATGCAGTTTTAAGATGTATTTATAACCAACCGTTATACTACGATCAAAATACTCACCAGTTCTACCATCAATAACTTTTGTTTGCCCTGAAGGATCTTTTCCTGCAAGCTCTAACATCGCTTTAACGCCTTCAACTCTTGCGCCATCAAAAACCGGAGTAGCAAAATGTACACCATCTTTTAACGTCCCACAGAACTCAATAAAGCCTTCATTGTTAAGCTCCTTAACTTGCTGAGCTACTGGGCTACCCGCATAGATTTTACTAACAAAATCTTTCATTGAATCAATTTCAATATCATATTTGCTGTATTTAGCTAGCATATCTCCAACATTTTTACCTAAACTCTTTGCTGCCCACCCTAGGTGAGTTTCAAGAATCTGCCCGACATTCATACGAGATGGTAAACCAAGCGGGTTAAGCACTACATCAATTACTGTACCGTCTTCTAAGAATGGCATGTCTTCTTCTGGCATAATACGTGAAATAACACCTTTATTACCATGACGACCAGCCATTTTATCACCTGGCTGTAACTTATGCTTAGTAGCGATAAATACTTTTACAACTTTCAAAGCACCTTGTGGTAAATCATCACCACTTTGCAGCTTATCAACTTTACTTGTAAAGCGCTTATTCAACTCGTCTTTTTTCTCGTCATATTGTTGCTTAATCTGCTCGATTTCGCTCATAGCAGCGTTATCTTCAACAGTTAGCTGCCAATATTGACCATGCGATAAAGTTTCTAATAATTTTTTATCAATCTTCTGACCAGCTTTAACAGATTTAGGCCCACTAACGATCACTTGACCTTCAAGAGTTTTTTGCAAACGCATAAATACGAAATGATCAATAATCTCTATTTCATCATCTCTATCTTTTGCTAATTTCTCAACTTGCTGCTTTTCAATAGAAATTGCACGCTCATCCTTTTCAACACCACGGCGTGAAAGTACACGTACTTCAACCACTGTGCCTGAAGCACTAGGCGGTACATAAAGCGAAGTGTCTCTAACGTCAGAAGCTTTTTCTCCAAAAATGGCTCTAAGCAGTTTTTCTTCAGGAGTCATTGGTGATTCACTCTTTGGAGTGACTTTACCGACTAAGATATCGCCTGGTTTTACTTCCGCGCCAACATGCACAATACCAACTTCATCTAGGTTACGCAGCGCTTCCTCGCCTACATTTGGCATATCACGAGTAATTTCTTCTGGACCAAGTCTTGTATCCCTTGCTACAACTTCGAATTCTTCAATATGAATAGATGTAAATACATCGTCTTTTACAATTCTTTCTGAAATCAAAATAGAATCCTCAAAATTATAACCTCTCCATGGGATAAAGGCTACCAACATGTTACGTCCTAAAGCAATTTCACCTTGGTCAATCGCTGGGCCATCTGCTATTACTTCACCTTGAGATACTTTCTGACCAACTTTTGCCAATGGCTTTTGGTTGATACAAGTATTATGGTTCGATTTTTGATATTTCATCAAATTATAGATATCAACCTCAGGCGCACCGTTCTTTTTACGCTCTAATGTTTGTACTACAATTCTTTCAGCATCAACTTCTACTACTATACCATCATGCTGTGCAACAATAGCCGCACCTGAATCTCTTGCTACTACTGCTTCAATTCCAGTTCCCACCAGCGGTGCGTCGCTAGTTATTAACGGTACAGCTTGACGTTGCATATTCGACCCCATAAGAGCACGGTTTGCATCATCATTTTCTAAAAATGGAATAAGCGATGCAGCTACCGATACAACCTGCATCGGAGTTACGTCAACAAATTCAACTTCTGTTGGTGGCACAGAAACAAAGTTACCAGTTTCAAAACGACAATTCACTAACTCTGCTATAATTTTACCGTCAGCAGCTATTTCCATGTCTGCTTGAGCAATTTTATATTTGCCTTCATCTATTGCAGCTAAATATACTACTTCATCAGTTACTACACCTTCAACAACCTTGCGATACGGGCTTTCAATAAAGCCATATTTATTCACTCTGGCATATGTTGCCATAGAGTTAATTAGACCAATATTTTGTCCTTCTGGAGTTTCAATCGGACAAATACGACCATAATGCGTTGGGTGTACGTCACGAACTTCAAAACCAACTCTATCTCTACTTACCCCTCCTGGGCCAAGCGCTGAGAGTCTTCTCTTATGAGTTATCTCCGAAAGAGGATTCGTTTGATCCATAAACTGAGATAATTGCGACGTGCTGAAAAATTCTTTTACAGCTGACACAAGTACTTTAGCATTCACCAAATCATGAGGCATTACAGTATCAATATCTACAATACTCATACGCTCTAAGATTGATTTTTCCATACGCACTAGACCAACCCTAAATTGGTTTTCTACTAGTTCGCCAACAGAACGTACTCTTCTGTTACCCAAATGGTCAATATCATCAATTGAACCTTTACCATCTTTCAAGTCCACAAGAACTCTAACCATAGCCTGTATATCGTCTTTGGTTAGGCAAGTATTTTCTTCTGCAACATTTAAATTCAAACGGGAATTTAGTTTAATTCTACCAACTTCTGATAAATCATATCTATTTTCATCAAAAAACAAGCTTTCAAACAATATCTGTCCAGCTTCAACAGTCGCAGGCTCGCCTGGACGTAACACCCTAAATATATCAATTAAAGCTGATGCTTGATCTTGATTTTTATCGGCAAATAAGGTGTTTCTAATATAAGCGTCACTACCTGCTGCAACCTTTAAAACTGAAATAGATTTAACACCAGCAGATCTAAGACCTTTTAATATATCTTCTGTAATCTGCTCGCCTAATTTAGCTAGTACTTCACCACTTTTTGAATCAACGATCTCCTTACCAATGAAATCACCCCATAGCATATCATCCTGAACCAGGATTTTCTTTAAACCATTTTCAACAAATTTTTTCGCTAACCTTGGAGTAATTTTTTGCCCTGCTTCAAGCAAGGTTTCATCAGTATCAGCATCTACTAAATCTGACACTAAACGGTGTACAATCACATTAGCTGGATCAAAATCAATAACCCAACCTTTTTTCTTTTGCTCATGTGTTTCTGTTTCATAATAAGCGCTTAGAATATCTGAGGCAGTCATGCCGATTGCCATTAATAACGTCGTTACTGGCAATTTTCTTTTGCGATCAATTCTTATATAAAGAATATCTTTGGCATCAAATTCAACATCCAGCCATGAACCTCTATAAGGAATAATACGCGCTGAATATAAAAATTTACCTGAAGAATGTGTTTTACCTTCATCGTGATAAAAGAAACCACCTGGTGATCTATGCATCTGAGATACAATAACTCTCTCAGTTCCATTGATAACAAAAGTACCGTTTTTTGTCATAAACGGGATATCTCCCATATAGACTTCCTGCTCTTTAATACCACGTATTTCTTTAGCACCGGTAATTTCATCAACATCCCACACGCTTAAACGCAAAGTTACCTTTAAACTTGCAACAAAGCTCAAGCCACGTTGAATACATTCATCAACGTCATATTTAGGCTGGTCAAAACTATATTTTACAAATTCTAAGGTTGAGCTGTTTGAGGGATCTTGAATAGGAAAAATAGAGGAAAGCACAGATTGCAACCCCTTATTTTTTCTTTCTTTATCCGACAAACCAAGCTGCATGAAGCTATCTTCGTAGGAGTTTTTTTGAATTTCAATTAAATTTGGAATTGATGCTACCAACTTAATTGCACCGAAGTTTTTTCTAATTCTCTTACTAGGCTGTAAGGATTGAGGCATAAGATCTCCAGATATTTCTACATCCAATTATTATGTCTAATAACGCATAATTGGATAATGTTGACTATAAAGAATGAAACGTTTTTTAACACACAAACAATATATACTTAAGAAAAATTTGCTACTAATAAAGTTTCTGACTAGTATTAAAGTTAATCAAATTAACACCAACAAATCAAAAACTCCTGCTTATCAAGGTTAATTCAGTAAAATTAAGTTACGTTACCACCTGATGCACAAAAAGTTGCACTTTGGTACGAATCCTATTTATAGAATTTACGACCGAAAGTGCAACCAATATCATTTACTAAGTACAAAGTCAATATGTTTGCAAGAGCAAGCCCTTACAGTTATTTATTTAACTTCTACTGTAGCACCTGCAGCTTCAAGTTTTGCTTTGATATCATCAGCTTCAGTTTTTGATACACCTTGCTTCACAGGAGAAGGAGCACCATCTACTACATCTTTAGCTTCTTTTAAGCCAAGCCCTGTAATAGCTCTTACTGTTTTAATAACTTCAATTTTTTTATCACCAGCGTTTGTTAAAGTGATATCAAATTCAGTTTGCTCTGATGCAGCTTCACCAGCTGCTGCTACTGGAGCTGCTGCTGCTGCAGGAGCTGCAGCAGAAACGCCCCACTTTTCTTCAAGCAACTTTGAAAGATCAGCTGCTTGCATTACTGTAAGAGAAGATAGATCTTCTACAATTTTTGTTAAATCTGCCATAATGTTTTCCTCTTTGACTTTGATTATTTATTATTAATTTTTATCCGCATAAGCTTGCATAATCCTAGCTAATGCACCTGCTGGAGCTTGTACCACTCTAGCAAGGTTTGCAGCTGGAGTTTGTAATATACCAACAATTTTACCTCTAAGCACATCAAGTGATGGCAATTTAGCAAGCTGTTGTATAGCACTCACATCCAGAACTGTATTGTTTACTACACCACCAATAATCTTTAAATTATCATTAGTTTTTGCAAATTCTACTACACTCTTAGCAGCGGCAACCGGATCTTCCGAATAAGCTATCGCAGTTGGTCCTGAAAAAATTTCAGAATCACCAGCTAGCCCAGCATTAGAAGCCGCTATTTTTGAAAGTGTATTTTTTACCACTTTAAATGATGCACCATTCTCTCTCAAGTTACGGCGTAACTTTGTGACCTCTGCAACTGTAAGGCCGTGGTAATGTGTTACGATTACAGAATTCGAAGATTCATAAATACCTTCTAACTCTGTTACAAAACTTTTTTTCTCAGATCTTAACACTGCTATCTCTCCGAATATTCCTAATTTGCAATTGTTGACAAGTCAACTTTCAGTGATGGACCCATCGTAGAAGATAAATACACACCTTTTAAATAAGTACCTTTTGCAGCAGCAGGCTTAGCCTTTACTACAGAATCTACAAACACTTTAGTATTAGTTAGTAAATCAACTTCTTTAAATGAAATCTTACCAACACCAGCATGTATTAATCCAGCCTTTTCAACTCTATACTCGACTTGTCCGCCTTTTGCATTTTTAACAGCTGTAGCAATATCGGCAGTCACTGTTCCTAATTTTGGATTTGGCATAAGACCCTTTGGACCCAGAACACGCGCAACTTGTCCAACAACACCCATCATATCTGGTGTTGCAATACATACATCAAAATTAATTTTACCAGCTTTTATATCTTCAATAATGCTTTCAGACCCAGCTATATCAGCACCAGCAGCTGTCGCTTCAGCCACTTTATCATCTTTACAAATAACAGCAACTTTTACATCTTTACCAGTACCTGCAGGTAGAGATACCATGCCTCTAACCATTTGATCTGAGTGCTTTGGATCAACACCAAGCTTGATAACGACATCTAAAGTCTCATCAAATTTAACAAAACTATTTTTCTTGATAAGAGAAATAGCTTCCTGTAAAGAATATTCTTTACTTCTATCCAGCTCTTTCTTGATCGCTGCTATTTTTTTGCCCATAATAATTCTATATCTATAATTACTTTATATTCTTTATTTTACTACTTCAATTCCCATAGATTCAGCAGAACCAGCTATAATCTTGGCAGCTGCAGCTAAATCATTTGCATTCAAATCTTCCATTTTGATTTTTGCAATTTCTTCGCAATCAGCCATAGTCACTCTACCTACATAAGCTTCCTTTTTAGTAGCACTAGCTCCTTTAGGAATTTTAGCAAACTTTTTTAAGTAAAAAGATGCGGGGGGAGTCTTTGTAATAAATTCAAAACTCTTATCAACATAAACAGTTATAACAACTGGCACAGGCGTACCTGGTTCAAATGAACTAGTCGCTGCATTAAATGCTTTACAAAATTCCATAATATTAACCCCCTTCTGACCAAGTGCCGGTCCAACTGGTGGAGCAGGATTAGCCTTACCTGAAGGAATAGTTAATTTAATATAACCGCTTATTTTTTTTGCCATGTTAACTTTTCACCTTAAACTTTTATCTAACTACAATTTAATTCTTTTTTATTTGCGTAAAACTTAACTCAATAGGAGTAGCTTTACCAAATATAGACACAGATATTTTTAATTTCTGAGCTTCTGCATCCACTTCCTCAACAACACCAGAGAAACTATCAAACGGCCCATCAATAACCTGCACCTTATCACCAACACCATATAAACTTGTAGCACTAGCGTTTTTCGATTCAGCCTCTAATTGGCTAAACACCGCCTGCACCTCTGACTCAGCAAGAGCTTGTGGTGTTGTTTTACTTCCCAAAAAACCAGTCGTCTTTGGAACTGATTTCACCAAATGCCAAGACTCATCCGTCATGTTCATTTTAATAAGTATGTAGCCTGGCATAAACTTCTTTTCACTAAGAACTTTTTTTCCACGCTTAATCTCTGGCACCTCTATAACTGGCACCACTATTTCTTCAAAAGAATCAGACATTTTTTTCTTAATTATCTGATCTTCTAGCATTTTCTTAACTCCTTTCTCGGAACCAGAAACTGTATGTAAAATATACCACTTGGCCATAATTTTCTTTAGCTTTTTTATTTACCAATATTCAACAAAAAACTTATCAAGTTATGTATACCGTAATCAAGAACAAGACTCACTATACTAAACAAAAAAACCGCAATAAGCACTACCAAAGCCGAGGTAACTAATTCTTTTTTTTCTGGCCAAGCAACTTTTTTTGCTTCCTGCTTAACTTGATCAAAAAATTTATACGCCCTTAACTTTTTTAACATACAACCTAATTTTTATTCTCCAAGCAAAAGTGGCAGGAGCGACAGGCATCGAACCCGCAACCTCCGGTTTTGGAGACCGGCGCTCTACCAATTGAGCTACACTCCTATCATGTTTTTGATATTGAAGCAACATTTTTTTACTTCAAACATCGTTAAAACAACTCAGTTAATTTTTTATATCTAAAAACTAACTAACTTCGCTTACTTAAAATAGTATCAACAACTTGTTGTGGCACTTGCGCATAATTTGCAAATTCCATACTATATTGAGCTCTACCTTGCGACATAGATCTAAGAGTATTAACATACCCAAACATCTCTGCCAATGGAACGTGAGCTATAATTACTTGCGCATTAGCTCTTGGCTCCATGCTCTGCACGGCACCTCTACGGCTATTAAGATCACCAATAATATCACCCATATATTCTTCAGGAGTAATCACTTCTACCTTCATTAACGGCTCAAGTAATTTAGCTCCAGCTTGTGGCATGCCTTCTCTAAACGCAGCCTTTGCCGCAACTTCAAAAGCCATAACACTAGAATCCACATCGTGATAAGCACCATCAATCAAAGTAGCTTTAAAATCGATCATCGGATAACCAGCAACAACTCCTGTACCCATAATTTGCTTAATACCTTTTTCAACACCAGGAATAAACTCTTTAGGAACCGCCCCGCCAACAATTTTACTATCAAACTCAAAACCACTACCAACTTCACCTGGCTCGAATATTATCTTAACCCTAGCGAATTGACCTGCACCACCAGATTGCTTCTTGTGAGTGTAGTTAACTTCATGGCTAGTAGTAATTGTCTCACGGTAAGCCACTTCTGGAGCACCGATATTAGCTTCGACTTTAAACTCTCTCTTCATTCTATCAACTAGAATTTCCAAGTGCAACTCACCCATACCAGCAATATTAGTTTGACCATTTTCACTACTGGTCACTCTAAATGACGGATCCTCAGAAGCTAGCTTAGAAAGCGCTAAACTCATTTTTTCCTGATCCGCAGTCGATTTAGGCTCTACAGCAAGCTGAATAACCGGCTCTGGAAAATCCATTCTTTCTAAAATGATATTTGCATCAGCAGAACAAAGCGTATCACCAGTAGTAGTTTGCTTTAGACCAGCTATAGCAACGATATCCCCAGCCTTCGCTTCCTTCACATCTTCACGATCATTCGCGTGCATAAGCAGCATACGGCCCACACGCTCTTTTTCACCCTTAACAGTGTTTATAACACTTGAACCAGTAGTAATTTTGCCTGAATATATTCTAACAAAGGTTAGAGTTCCAACAAATGGATCAGTCATAACTTTAAATGCAAGCGCAGCAAACGGAGCATTCTCCGAGTTAGGAGTTGTAGTCTCCTCACCTGTTTTGGCGTTAACACCCTTCATTGACGGAACATCTACTGGAGATGGCAAATAATCAACTACAGCATCAAGTAATGTCTGCACACCCTTATTTTTAAAAGCCGTACCACAAGTAATTGGCACAAAATGGCCAGATATAGTTCCTTTTCTAATGCATGACTTGATTTCATCTTCAGTAAGCTCTTCACCCGCTAAATATTTTTCCATCAAAACATCATCTACTTCAACAGCACTTTCTAAAAGGGCAGCTCTATATTCAGCAGCTTTTGCTTTTAAATCATCTGGTATATCACCGTAAACAAAATCAGCGCCCAACGTACCATCTTTCCAAACAACAGACTTCATTTTTACTAGATCGATTACACCAATAAATTCGTCTTCAACACCAATTGGCAACTGAATTACCAACGGATTAGCACCAAGACGATCGATGATCATATCTACACATCTATAGAAATCAGCACCAGCTCTATCGAGTTTATTAACAAAACACATTCTTGGAACATGATATTTATCAGCTTGACGCCATACGGTTTCTGATTGCGGCTCAACACCTGCAACTCCATCGAACACCGTAACAGCACCATCTAGCACCCTTAAAGATCTTTCCACTTCAATGGTAAAATCAACGTGCCCCGGAGTATCAATGATATTAATTCTTTTTTTGTTCCAGAAACAAGTAGTAGCAGCTGAAGTAATTGTAATACCCCTTTCCTGCTCTTGCTCCATCCAATCCATAGTAGCTCCACCATCATGCACTTCGCCGATGTTATGAGACTTACCAGTATAATACAAAATACGCTCAGTAGTAGTAGTTTTACCCGCATCAATATGCGCACAAATGCCAATATTACGAACTTCAGATAATGGAAGCTTATCAGACATATATTACCTACTCGTTCTTTGTGCAAAGTGAGAAAACGCCTTATTAGCCTCAGCCATCTTATGAGTATCTTCTCTCTTTTTGATAGCAACACCACGACTATTAGCAGCATCAAACAATTCTTCAGATAATTTTTCTATCATACTACGACCAGAAAGCTTTTGGGCAGCGTCAACTATCCAACGAATTGCAAGCGCATTCCCTCTTCTTTCATCTACTGGAGAAGGAACTTGGTAGTTAGCACCACCAACTCTAACCGAAGTAACTTCTACATATGGCTTAACATTATTCATAGCCTCAGTAAATGTCTTGAACGGGTCTGCACCGTGCTTTTTCTCTACTCTATCAAGAGCACCATAAACTAACTTTTCAGCGATAGATTTTTTTCCATCTCTCATTACATTATTAGTGAATTTAGCAAGCAAAATACTTTTATATTTTGCATCTGGACTGATAACTCGTTTTACAGCTGCATGACGACGCGACATTTTATACCTATAATCTTGATTTTAAATTATTCTTAAATTAACCCTTAGAAGAAGTACCATAACGTGAACGAGCTTGTTTACGTCCTTTTACCCCTTGAGTATCTAAAGCACCACGAACGATGTGATATTTTACACCCGGAAGATCAGGAACCCTACCACCTCTAACTAATACAGCTGAGTGCTCTTGTAGATTATGACCTTCACCAGGAATATACGCGTTAACATACTCACCATTACTCAAACGCACCCTTGCGATTTTACGCAAAGCTGAATTTGGTTTCTTAGGAGTTACAGTTTTCACGATAACACACACCCCCTTTAAAAAAGGATTTGATTTTAGAGCCGGAGAATCACTCTTTTTTGTTTTTGACTTTCTACCGAATCTTACCAATTGGTTATTTGTTGGCATTTTTTCCTACTTATTTCTTATAAATTACAAAAACTATGAAGGTTTAAAAATGTATCCACTTCATAATGTTTAATCAAAAATTTTCAGAACTATATCCAACTTTTTTCTCCTTGGCAAGGCTTTTATGCAAAGAAACCCATAATACCACAGATGCTCTATATTTTTACTAATGCTTCTTACTTGCGCACATCGCAATATTACTGTAATTTAAAAATCGATAATATAAATTCAAACAAAATCCTAATGCTTGAACTATTTTATAATCCAATGGGATATAACACTGACTTATTTTTATTGCTAAATCATTTGACGAATATTAGCGTCTTACCAATTATATTTCAAGCTATTTCTAGTGTGTTTTTTATTGCCAACTTTGCTGCTGCCTATCTAGCTACTTGTATATATTTTTACTACAAGGCTAAGAAGGCCAACGGTCCAACTGCATATTTTGAGCCAATTTATTATGAACTAACTCGTATTGGCATTTATTACGCTCTATTTGGCATTAGTTTCGCTGCTCTAAAATTTTCTGTAAACCTACCTCGCCCCTTTTGCTCACTTCCCGTAGGCGACTTTATTACCATTACAAACATATCTATAGAAAGGTGCTTATCTTCTTTTCCAAGTGCTCATACAGGTCTTAGTATCTTAGTCACTTACTGCCTATGGCCACATATAAACAAAGCCTTAAAGACTCTTATGTGTACAATTATCCTATCCGTGGCATTATCACGCATAACTTTAGCTATGCACTACCCCGCAGATATCATATATAGCGCTATGATTACTATTCTTGTAATTATTATAGGAAATTGTCTATATAGAACGTTAAAAAAACCAATCCTAATTCCTATTAAAAACACTCTAACTCAGTTGCTTTTTTATTAATTCGATGCTAAACAT
This sequence comes from uncultured Rickettsiaceae bacterium, assembly GCA_905479885.1. Taxonomy (GTDB): domain Bacteria; phylum Pseudomonadota; class Alphaproteobacteria; order Rickettsiales; family Rickettsiaceae; genus Megaera_A. The sequence goes on from CAJQOE010000070.1 coordinate 26,129, forward strand.
AATCATCCGAACTAATTTCATAAAGACAATAAATTATGAGCAAACATACAACCAAAACAAAGGCTATGCCAATTTCAACATCTAAACATACCATAGCTGAAGATGGAATACGGCTTGTAAGATCTGCACCGATAACAATCCCTGCATCAAATCCTTATTTTGATGACTACATTAATACAGAAGAAGATAGTGATAGTGATAATTATAATGACAATGATTTCTTCGTTGGCTCATACAAAGATTATATAAAAAACCAAGAGCGTCAAATACGCTGGACAGCAATACAGCAACATCTAGAAACTATAGAAAAAGTTGACGAAGAGGTATTTGCTGTGGGCGACACAGAAGACTGACCAATCTCTTATCAAGGTTTTTTACGACCACATATTAGCACATTACCCTTTATATCAGTTATGTATAATTGATATCCCACCTTGGCATCCTTGTTCTCGGCGCTATCTAGCTTAGCATTCATAGTTGTGCCAGACCATACCACCTTTCCTACGCTTGAGGAGGTTAAATCTTTTTCGACAACTTCAACCTGCATGCCTAGCATATCAAAGTAATCCGTTCTCGCTCCCCCCTTTTTTCCGTAAACAAAAACTTTAAGCGGCCACCATAAAACTAGGAACCAAGCAAGTGATATAAGCCCCACAGAAGCTACTTGATAAGAAGCTAAATTCGGCAAATAATACATCAAAATAGATGCGGATAAAGCACCAAGACCTATAAATAATAATCCTATACCTGGGACGGCTGTAAACTCAGCTAAGATAAAGATTATACCTACTACTAGCCAAATTTCTACTGGTGTTATTTCCATTGATTAGCCTCACAAATAGCCGCTATAATTCAGTCAATTAATATATTATGAAATTATAGCTAATATTACAAGCATATTAGCTATAAAACAACGCACTCTCAAAATCTACAAATTAACTAGCCTTTTCTTTTAAGTAAGCTATTACATCAGCTATATCTTCTGGCTTTCTAATACCAGCGAAGGACATTTTTGTTCCTGGCAGATACTTCCCAGGTTTCTTTAAGAAATCAAATAACTGCTGCTCGTCCCAAATACCGCCAACTTCAGCCATAACTTTTGAATAAGCAAATCCAGGTCTCTTACCTTTCTGGGCATTGATAATTTTCCATAAATTTGGACCGACTTTATTTGCACCACCTTGATCGAAGGTGTGGCAAGCCACGCATTTTTTTATAGTTTTAGCACCAGCTTCTGCGTTTGCAGCTGCCATAAGCTCTTCTATATTTAACTCAACTTCCTCTGTAGCAGTAGAAGCGCCATCATCTTCTGCTACTTCAATCTGATAACCACGCTCGGCAATTTCTAACTTAGGTTTATATAAAGCATTAGAGACAACACCAACTACCATAGCAATCAAGCTAGCTAGCAATATAGCTGCTGCAATTTTATTTAACTCTAATCCTGACTCTGATCCTGACATAAGCTCTCAACTTAAATATTCAATTCTTCTAGATTCCAACGAGCCCGCGGCTTAAAATCCATACCATCTATTATTCCTGCTTGAAAGCGCTCAAGTCCAGCAAAAGCTATCATAGCTGCATTATCTGTACATAATTTTGTTGGCGGTGCAACAAAATTATATTCTAAAGATTCAGACGCACCCCTAAGGGCTAGACGAATTGCGCTATTCGCAGCCACTCCGCCTGAAACTACTATATTTTTACCATCACATATTTTTTCATACTGCTCAATAGCATATTGGGTTTTCCTGACTATCACGTCGCATACAGCCCTTTGAAAACTAGCTGCAATATCACACATATCTTGTTTAGTTAATTCTCCTAAATCTAAAATCTTTAACCGCACTGCTGTTTTTAAACCAGAGAATGACATGTTGCAATTTTTTTGGTTATATAATGGACGCGGCAAATCA
>CAJQOE010000071.1 GCA_905479885.1 uncultured Rickettsiaceae bacterium
CATAAATTTAGACTTACGCTTACCAGATATAATTGCTATCCATGGACCTAATGACGCGGGCAAATCAACATTATTGAGGCTCATAGCTGGTATTTCAGAACCATCTAGTGGTGAAGTACTTATAGATGGTTTGTCTGCTAGCTCTCTAATATCTGAAGATCTAGTACATCACGTTGGCTTTATTGCTGCTGAAAATGTCATGTTCCAAGGAACTATTTTAGAAAACCTTACTGCTTTTGATGCTGAAAAAGAAGGTCAAGCTATGGAGCTTGTTGCTCTGCTCAAAATTGATAAAGAAATTGCTCTACTTCCCAATGGTTATGAAACAAAAATTAATGATGGCTTTGCTGATAGTATTGCACCAGGAATTAAACAACGCATAGCGATTGTTAGAGTATTATTAAATAAGCCTAAAATAATATTATTTAATAATGCCGATAAAGGACTAGATAGAGAAGGATATCATCATCTTATCAAACTACTAACTATGCTAAAAGGCAAGGTGACAATGGTTATAACAACCGATGATCACAATATTAGTCGCTTAGCTGATAAACATTATCTATTAAAGAATCAAAAGTTAGTCCAAGTAGCTAGTAACGATAGTAGTATTTTTGAAGTACAACAATACCAAGAGCTAAAAATATGACGCATGCTATAGACGCAGAAATAATTGCTGAAAATGGTCACTCTGACTATATAGACACAGATCAAATTGATTCTTTACTAGAACTATTTAGCATGCATAACCTTATGCCTAAATTATCGAAGCATGAGCATGTTTTCGCTACTTCCTTAGCTATGTTAGTCACTTCTATGCAATGGAGTGGCAATGCTCGCCATTTGTTTGAATCTTTGCCTTATATAAAAAACAGAGAAATTGACCTACTAGATATTTTAAATACTATGGCAAATCTTGGTTTTACTAGCCATGAAATGCACATGAATCTACAAGAAATAGATGATAGGCTAATGCCATGTATGTTTATCCCTAATAAAAATGGAGCAGCGCCTTTAGTGTTGTTAAGCAAAAAAGATGGCATAATAACTGCGTTTAATAGTCGTAAAAAACAGAAAATTAAATTTACCGCAAAAAAGGTCAAAGGTACTGCGTATTTCTTTGAGCGTATGAACGCAGAAAAAACAGAAGAAGAAAAACAAACTAAACAATCAGCTGGCATGACCTGGTTTAACATAGTGTTTTCTCGCTTTCGCCCAGTAATACATGAAATTATTCTTGCTAGCTTATTTATTAATACCTTAGCCCTAGCAATGCCTTTATTCATTATGTCCATTTATGACAAAGTGATCGGAGCAGGCTCTACTACTACTCTTAGAAATTTAATCATAGGGGTAACGATTGCTATTTTAGCTGAATCTGTTCTAAGAATAATTCGACTAAAATCTGTAGTATGGCTTGGAGTCAGACTAGATAATATTGTAAGTAATATTATCTTTGAACGATTACTACTAATGAAAGCAGCCTATACTGAAGGGGCTTCGATTTCAGCACAAATATCACGTATAAAATCATTTGAATCCGTACGCAAATTCTTTACTGGGCCCTTATTCTCGGTAATTGTAGAACTTCCTTTTACTTTAATATTATTATTAGCGATTTGGCTTTTAACTGGACCACTTGTATACATACCAATTATTGTTGTTGTACTATTTGTATTAATGCTTTTTTATTATCAATCAAAGTTGCGTGTCGGTATGCGTGCTTCGGCTAGATCCAGCTCGTACCGCCAACAGCATGGTATGGAAACCTTTATTAAAATGCATGCTTTACATCATAATGGAATGTCAAGAAGCTGGTGGATAAGGTACAAAGAAAAACTAAGCGCTTCATCAAGAGCCAGCTTTCATACAAACATGATATCATCGGTAATTGATACTACAGCTCATGCGCTATCAATCGCTTCTGGGGTGGCTGTAGTCAGCTTTGGTGTACACCTAATTTGGGATGGAAGCATTACTATTGGTGCTTTGGTGGCTACCATGATTTTAATCTGGAGAATACTTGGACCACTGCAAACACTTTGCTCTATGCTGCCAAGGATTGAGCAACTAAAAAATAGTATCGATCAAATTAACCGTTTAACGAATATTGAAATTGAACGCTCACCTACAGTATTAAAAAGACCAATCGAACATTTAAATGGTCATGTAAGATTAACAAATGTTGGTCTACGCTATAGTACTGATGTAGAACCTGTGTTTGTTGGTTTAGATATTGATGTTCAACCTGGAGAAATCATTGCTATTACTGGTGTGAACGGCTCAGGAAAAAGCTCTTTACTCAAATTAATCAACGGTTTATACAGGCCACAAACTGGCACTATCAGAATTGATGATACTAATATCAAGCAAATGGAGCCAATTGAACTCCGTAACTATATTGCTTACATGCCTCAAATGCCTAGTTTTTTTGAAGGTAGCATTAAAGATAATTTATTATTAGTAAACCCTTTGGCGACTGATGAAGAACTAGCTACCGCTCTAACAAATGCAACAGCTATGGATGAAATAGAAGCGCTTGAAAAAGGAATAGAAACAATCATCCAAGGTAACAACCATTCTCTTCCATCTGGGTTTATATATACCCTAAACCTAGCAAGGGTATATTTAAAAAAGAGCAATATTATGCTCCTAGATGAATTACCTAATGCTTCTCTAAACGAAGATGCTGGAATGGCTTATAAAAACCTTATAGCTAACGCCAGGGGGAAAAGACTATATTTTTCATAAGTCAGCGCGATGATTATATCAAACTTGCAGACCGGGTAATTGTACTTACTCCGGGAGCAAGACCGCGAGTTATGAAATCAGATGAATTTATCAACAAACATGAGCAATAGTTAAATGTTAAAATCACTAAATAGTGTCTGAACGAAAAGGCTTGAAGGTATTATATTTACTGACATACAGGGCATCTTTGTACTACGAGTTTTGAGTCAAATATGTTATAATCGAGGTATTAAACCTTTGAAGGTGGCGTAAGTTGGTTACTCTCCT
>CAJQOE010000072.1 GCA_905479885.1 uncultured Rickettsiaceae bacterium
TTAACTGTATTGTTAGAATTTATTCATTGATCTTATAGCAGAGCTAATTTTTTCCAGTTTTATATAAAAAATAATGTCTGGTAGCCGTTAATTTTTTAAAGTTTTTTCAAAAAGCGTCCTTTTCGTTCAGACACTAGATAGGGTTAAAATAAATAAGACCCAGACATTAATGCCCGGGTCTTTATTTACAAATTCTTAGAATTTAACATTGCATATATTAACAAAGATAAAAGCTCTTCTAGCCCTTATTGAAAAAGTTGCTATATAGCTAATATCTTGCTTAAAATCACGTCTGATTTATGCTTTCTTCTTTTTAGCCTTGTCAGAAGTATAAGTTTTTCTTTCTTTAATTCTAGCAGCTTTACCACTTAATTCTCTTAGATAGAACAACTTAGCACGACGAACAACACCTCTTTTTACGACATCAATTGCCGCAACTATTGGAGAATATGTCATAAACCTTCTTTCAACACCTTCACCATGGCTAACTTTGCGCACAACAAATGAAGAAGTAAGACCACGGCTTCTTTTAGCAATAACTACGCCTTCATAAGCTTGTAACCTTGCATTAGCACCATCAATAACTTTAACGCTAACTCTAACTGTATCTCCAGCTGTAAATTCTGGGATAGTTTTATTTTCTGTAAGCTTTCCAATTTGATCTTTTTCAAATTGTTCAATCATGTTTGTCATTCTTAACTCCTAAATAATAATTTTCGTGACGCGCTCTAGTAACCCTAATGGACTCAGTCATTTTCCACTTCTCAATCCTAGCGTGATTTCCAGAAAGTAGCACTTCTGGCACTTCTCGCCCCCTCCATACAGAGGGTTTAGTATAAAGCGGATGTTCAATCAATTGCAAACCATCAATTTCAACCTCAAAAGACTCCGCTTTTAATGTCTCTTGGTTTGCAAGTACCCCTGGTAATAGCCTAACTACACTATCTAAAATAGTAATAGCTGCAACTTCGCCACCAGACAAAACATAATCACCTACGCTAATCTGTTGGACATTATACTCATCAATCACTCTTTCGTCAATACCTTCAAAGCGCCCACATAAAATAATTACGTTTTTATCTTGTACGATTTTTTTTGAAACATCTTGAGTTAACGGTATACCACGCGGAGAGGGGTAATATATTGTAGCACCTGGGTGTGCATCTAAAGCCTTATCTAACGCGCTTCCTAGGACATCTGGACGCATTATTAAACCATTACCACCGCCACACGCTACATCATCTACGTTTTTATGCTTAGTTCGACCAAATTCACGAATATTTATGACATCTAGTGACCAATAATTTTTCTCAAGACCTTTGCCCGCAAGAGAACAACCAAGAGGCCCTGGAAACATTTCCGGAAAAATTGTCAAAATTGTGACATGAAAATTGTTCATTTATCCACCCTCTCGTTACTTGCGCATCATCTATAATAACAGCGCCCATGCTATCAAAATGATAAACTATTAAAGTATCAGATAATATAGCACTCACTGCTCCAGATATAAATACAAATTCCCAAATAATGCCTATCGTACCATCAGTTCTCTTAAACGCACTCTTTAAAAAAATTTATTCAATCATCACTTAGAGCAGAAAAAGAATAAGATAATAATTTATTCGACAAAATTTTTATTGATTTAAAGCGAAGACTAAGTTATATATCTTAGTCATCGTCATGCTCATAGACACTCGAGAAGATATGATGATATACTACAAATATGTCGGGGCATAGCGCAGCCTGGTAGCGCATCTGGTTTGGGACCAGAGGGTCGGGAGTTCGAATCTCTCTGCCCCGACCATTAATCCTTATTTTGCATCTACTATCAACTCATTGCTACACATACTTGTGTCTGATTCAGAATTTATCAGGCAATACGCCGCCTTGTCTGAAACCCACCTACCATCTTGCTTCAAGCTTTGAATTTTCCTTTCTGCCACTTTTTCATCAAAATTTCTATCGGCATCTACATATATTTTAGTAAAATGTATGCCTATAAATTCAATATTATGTTTTTTACAAAAGTTTTCTACTTGTATTAGTTTATTCAAGCGGTTATCTATGTGCATTATTTTTTTGGGCTGAAAATCAATCTTTTGTAAAAATAGTTCAATAATATCACCCTTAGGACGTCTAGAGGCAAAAATTACACTATTTTTATAAATAGATGGTGGCAGATCCATTCCCTGATAAGGAGATGCGTCTAATAGCATCTCACTCGGAACAAAGCTTGAACTAAAATCAACACCCAATTTTTTTAACCTTTTTAACCGTAAATTTTCTCGGCTTTTCAGCCCCCCTACCACGCCTGTTTTACCGCTTGTAAGAGCTATGATTTTTATCCCTTTATTTTTAGCTTCAGTAATTATACCAGGGAGTGCAACATCAACCAGTACTGGTTCATAACTTGACAACACTATGCTCTCAAGCCTATGCGCCTCGTCGCGCCCATATTCATCTGCTATTTCCCTGAGGTGCTGTTTGAACCTGGGAACATGCTTTGGGGATAAAATATGATCTTCTGGAGTATATATAACGCCTTTTACATCGAAGGTTATTAAATCTTCTTCTGTGAATTTTAGCATTTCTTCTCGAACGAGATAAGCATCAGAAGTTTCTATCATTTTCGCACATACATAATTAGCATGAAACAACAATACACTGATAACAAATAAGTTTATAAAATGTTTCAGCATATGTCCCTACTACTACAAATATTATCCAGCCACCCTTCCATACATATAGTAGTCTTTATGCTGCCCTTCTACAACCTCATATTGTTTTAAAACGCCTTCTTGTTTAAAGCCGCATCTTTCTAGCACTTTGATTGATTTTTCATTATCCGTAATAACAGTAGCTTGCACTCTTACTATCTCAAGGCCATGGTCAGCAAATTTCAATATCCCTTTAATTGATTTAAGCATTATACCCTTCCCCCAATAATCAGGGCTGAGGTCATAACTAATTTCTGCTCTAGAATTTGGGAACGAAATTAAATTAAACCCCGCTGTGCCAATCATTTTATTAGTATCCTTAAGCGCGATAGCCCAATATATACTCCTTTTCGTGGGAAATAAACTCCCCCAATATTGCACTTCTTCTACCGCCTTCTCTAAATTTTCTGGCATATTATCTTTAGTTAAAAACCCTTCCATTTCTTTTCTGCTCATATAATCGAAATAATCTTGGGCATCACTTACTTCGATCTCGCGCAGTATTATATCCCCTAAATCCAGAGCAGGAAAAGCATTGAAAAAATATTGTATATTCACAAATTACCTCACATAAGCTATTGGATCTTCTAGATGATTGTCCTTAAATGCCTTCAAACGTGTTAAACAAGCATGGCATTTAGCACAGGAATTACCATCCGATGTAGGATCATAACAAGAAATAGTATCAGAATAATTTACACCCAATTTTATACCTTCAGCAACTATTTCACTTTTAGACATCTTAATTAATGGCGCGATAATGGAGATTTTTTCACCCTCCACACCAGCTTTTGTTGCAAGGTTAGCCATCTTCTCATAGCTTTTAATATATTCGGATCTACAATCTGGATAGTTAGCTGAATCTGTACTATGGGCGCCTATAAAAATATTATTAGCACCAACAACTTCTGCATAACCAAGGGCATAACTTAAAAAAATAGTATTTCTAGCAGGCACATAAGTCACCGGAATATTATTGCCCAAATCATCAGCTGTTTTATATTTAGGGACATCTCCACCTCCAGATACTAGGGCAGAAGAAGTAAATGCAGATAAATCTAAATCAACAATTCGATGCTCTTTTACATTATATTTAGCAATAAATTGTTTTATTTTATTGAGTTCAATAACATGATTTTGCGCATAATTAAAACTAAGTGCATAAATATCAAATCCTTCTTTTTTTATCATCGCCAAGACGGTTGAAGAATCAACTCCTCCACTTACTAAGATTACTGCTTTTTTATTCACCATAAACCTTTACTTTTTATCCTAGATAATTATAAAAGCTGTAAAAGCAGCTGGCAAGTTTTTTTAAATTATTCTATGCCAAGATTTTTATGTATCTGATATGACAGACGATAACCATTATTAATTGCTAAATCCACCGCCATTTGCTGGTTTTTTGCATTTATTTTAGCATCATACTCATCCATGGCTTGCACAAAAACTGGAATATTATATTCAAGCTGCCCCAACTCTGGAACAGATGCATAAAATTCTATATTACCAGATATCAAAAATTTAAACGCAGTTACCCTTGGCAGCAAATCTTGTTGAACCGACAAGTATTTATTATTAGATACTTTGGGAGAACAAATAATATCAACATCTTTAGGAATTTCTCGATAAAGTGTACCGTTTGTTTCAATTTGTACAGCAAACCCCGAAGATAACAAGTCTTCACAAAGCCTATTAATAGGTTGACGAAATGGCTCTCCACCAGTTATTATAACCAAAGCAACAGAACGTATAGATTTACTATTCAAGCTTAATTTTTCAATAGTGTCTACTATCTCAGATAAAGCATATTTCTGGTAATCTTCAAACTCAGTATCACAAAAACTACACGCTAAATTACAACCACCAAGACGAATAAATATAGCTGGTAAACCAGCATGCGGCCCTTCACCTTGCAAGGTTTTAAAAATATTTTTAACCAATAAGCTTGTTCCATCACCCATTATTGCTGGGCGCTTGGGATTATCTCCTAACATTTTATTACCTCAGCTTCAATGAAGATAAACCAATAAGCGCAAAGATAATAGCCAATATCCAAAACCTAGTAACTACTTTAGATTCTGGCCAACCTTTTTTTTCAAAATGATGGTGCAGTGGAGCCATTAAAAAAACACGCTTACCACCAGTCCTTTTATAATAATAAACCTGTATTATTACTGACAGCGTCTCTATTACAAAAACTCCCCCAATAATACATAGTGTTAACTCATGTTTGGTAATTACACTAATTGTTCCAAGTACACCACCCAAAGACAAACTCCCAGTATCTCCCATAAAAATCTCAGCAGGTTGCGCGTTATACCATAAAAAACCAAGAGAACTACCAATGATAGCAGAACATAAAACCGTTAATTCTCCCACGTGTGGTACATATATAATTTGCAAATAATTAGCATAAATACTATGCCCCACTAGATAAGAAATCAAAGCAAATGAGGCCATAGCAATCGCAGTCGTACCAATAGCTAGGCCATCCAGGCCATCCGTTAAATTAACTGCATTTGAAGAACCTATAATAACTACCATGGTAAATGGTATATAAAAATACCCTAAATCCAGGAATAGTTTTTTAAAAAATGGAAATGACAACAAAGTCGCATATTCCGGTTTTGCATAATACTGAATGGCTATGAAAGCAATAATACTCACAAGAAATTGCATGATTAATTTCATCTTGCCACTAATGCCACGATAATTGTTTTTGCTTACCTTGGTATAATCATCCATAAACCCTAGCGCACCGAAAGTAATCAACACAAACAAACAGATCCAAATATATGGGTTAGCTAAATTAGCAAATAACAGGGTGGACAAAATAGTTGAAGACAAAATCATCAAACCGCCCATAGTTGGAGTGCCAGCTTTGCTGAAATGACTTGCTGGACCATCTTCTCTAATTGGCTGACCATTCTTTTGTACACCACGCAAATAAGTGATCAATTTGGGGCCAAGCAAGAAACAAATACTCATGCTAACTAAAATAGCAAGGCCACTCCTGAAAGTAATATAAGTAAAAAGATTAGCTAAATGTGAATTATGTCCATATGGCGCTAAAAGATTATAAAACATCCTTAACTCCTAAATGCTGTGCAACTTTATCAAGTTGCATCCCTCTAGAACCCTTGATCAATATAAGCTCATCACCTTGAATATATTTATCAATTTCCTTTATTAAGGCATTAACATCAGGATAACATTGAACCATTATATTACCTGGTAAATCTTCCTGAATTTGTGGCATCACGCTTCCTATTAGAAATAGTTTTGACATTCCAGAGTTTGCTATATATGGCACCATACGTTTATGCAGCGATAATTGCTCTGCACCAAGCTCTGCCATGTCACCCAAAACCGCTATTTTATTTTCATCAGAAAATTGTGCAAAATGCTCTAATGAAGCCTGCAATGATTGTGGATTAGAATTATAATAATCACATATAATTCTATATGATTTAGTCCCTTGCTTTAAAGATATTAAGCGCCCTCTGCCCAGCAATGCTTCAAATGCAGATATTGTAGTCGCTGCTGGTTCTAAATCTAAGTCCAATGCATGCACTACAGCAAAAGCCGCCGCAAAATTTTCAGCCAAGTGAATAGGGATTATATTGTTTATTATTATTTCTATAGATTCATCTTCAACATCATATAATAATCTAGTGCTTTGATCATCAAGCAATTCATGCGAAACAAAACGCACACCTGAACTTTGGTGTGTACCAAACGTTTGCACGTTTTTTAACCGCGCAGCATCTATATTTTTTACGCACCGGCTATATACATCAATATCACGATTAATAATGGCAACACCTTCATTAATATCAAGACCTTCAAAAATCTCACATTTTGCATCAGCTATTTCTTTAACCGAATCAAAAAATTCCAAATGCCCTTCTGAAATCGTAGTGATTACTGCAATATCTGGAATCACTTGGTTACTAAGAGCACTGAGTTCTCCCTTTGCATTCATACCCATTTCAATAACTGCATACTCTGTATTATCTGGCATAGAAGCCAATGTTAACTGCACACCCAAAGAATTATTAAATGTTCCATGACTAGCATGCACATTACCATAAGCTCCAAGCATAATCTTAATTGCCTCTTTTGTACTAGTCTTACCAACGCTACCAGTGACCGCTATAATTTTTGCTTTCGATATGCGACGTTTATATTCTGATAATAACAAAAGCGCGTCTAAAGTATTTTCTACTTTAATCAATCTTTCCTTTGTTATATTGGGTATATCTTGTGAGACAATCGCTGCACTAGCAGCACGCTCTAGTGCATCAACAACAAAATCATGACCATCTCTTTTGCCGGGTAATGCTATAAACAAATCCCCTTCTTCTATATTTTGAGAATTAAACTGCACTTTGCCATAACCCGCATTAGGTAATAGTTTAACTGATAATGCAGTTTCAATTTGTTTTGTTTTCCAGATCATTTGCTCTATTTTATAATTTTTTATTATGATAATGCACTACGCGCTAATTCAATATCACTGAATTGTATAATTTCTTCTCCAATAATTTGATAATCTTCATGCCCTTTACCAGCAATCAATAATATATCACCTTTTTGTAACCTCTTCATCGTTTCTATTATAGCTATTTTTCTATCGCCAATTTCTTCAGCCTGCACAGCGCCATCTGCTATTTCCGCACGAATTTGAGCTGCATTTTCTGTTCTTGGGTTGTCATCAGTAATTATCACATAATCTGCAATTTCTGAAGCTATTTTACCCATAATAGATCGCTTTTTTCTATCCCTATCACCACCGCAGCCAAATACTACATATAATTTCCCAGCTTTTTCTTTGATTTTTTTTAATTCAGTCAAAGATTTTTCTAAAGCATCTGGAGTATGTGCGTAATCAACAAAAACCTGATATTCTAAGTGCAGATCTGTAGCACGTTGCAACCTACCAGAGACAGCTTGTAATTTTGGCATTATATCCATGATTTTATCAAAGTCCACGCCCATATTATAGACCAATTTTGCAGCAATCAAAAGGTTAGTCGCTTGAAATGATCCAATAATATCGCTATTAAAATGGTACTTATTCTGCATCAATTCGCAGATCACTTCTTGCCCTATAATAGATTGTATACATTTTTTGATCTTCAAATCTCCATGCAAACCGACCGTGCTATAAGTAACACCCCTTTCTATTAAAAACTGCTTGATGAAATCAAAAAACATCATGTCGGAATTAATTACAACTTCTGCACCAGCCGCTAGATTTTCTGTAAAAAGAGTGAGTTTTGCATGCAAATAACTTTGCATAGTCTGATGGTACTCTAGATGATCCTGAGAGAAACTAGTAAAAGCTGCGCCACTCACCTTTATATCACCAAGCCTCCTTTGTACAAGACCATGGCTCGATGCTTCAAAAGCTACATTTTCTATACCAATCTCTGATAACATTTGTAAATTACGACGTAAAGTCACAGGATCAGCGGTAGTTAGTGCGACAGATTTGTTAGCATAACCTAGAGGTAGCTTTTCTGTGGACTCTAAACCCAAAGTACCCATCCCGGAGCTTTTTTTGCCCAACAATACTAAAATTTGATGTACATACGAAACCACAGAACTCTTACCATTAGTACCAGTAATTGCGATGATATTCTTGGGCAAATGCGGATAAAGCATACCAGCTACTAATGCAAGACTCATTCTAATATCTTCAACGTATATAACTTTATCACATTGTTTAGACGGATTATCAGTAAATATAACTACAGCTCCTTGTTTAAAAGCCGCCTCTATATAGTCATTGCCGTCAAATTTTTCTCCTTTAATTGCAAAAAAAGCATCACCTGCCTTTATATTTCTTGAATCAAAGGTAACTCCTTTAACATCATACTCAAGGAGTATTTCTTGTAATTTAAGTCTCATCTTGTATTTTGTACTCAATATTAATTAATTTACTCACTTCTGGGCTATTCTCTTCTAACTTTTCCATCCCATATAACGCTATCATTCTTTCAAATACTGCGCCAACGGTTGGTGTAGCTGTCCAACCACCACCAGCAAAGCCGTATGTCTCCTTAATACCCTGTGGCTCATTATATACAACATATATCATATATCTTGGATTCGAAGCAGGGATAATGCCAAAAAATGATGAAATTCTGCGGTTTTTATCGTATTTACCAGCATGTGCGACATTAGCTGTGCCAGTTTTACCACCTACATAATATCCTTTAATTTCTGCTTTAGAACCAGTACCTTTACTCACCACCAGGCGCATTAATTGCTTCATCGCAACAGAGGTTTCTTCTTTAAACACTCTTTCTGCTACCAAAGGCTTGCTTGCATCACGCTTAATTAAAGTAAGTGGATACATAATTCCACCATTTACTACTGGTACCATTGCTTGCATAAAATGTAATGGGCTTACTGAGATACCATAACCATAAGACATTGTAGTTAAACTTAAATCGTTCCAACGTGATGATGGAGGAAATAAAGGCCTAGCACGTTCTGGCAGTTCTATTTTTGCTTGGTCCAACAATCCTAATTGACGTAAATAATTGGCTAAATGCGTACCACCAATTTCTAGCATTATTTGACTCACTCCAATATTACTAGACTTTAAAAAAATATGAGGCACACTGTGCCATCCTTTGAACGGGTGATAGTCTTTTACTTGAAAACCGCTAACTTTCATATAGCTTAAATCATAAGCATCTTGCATTGATGTAGCGTTTGTATCAATGCCAATAGCCATGGTTAATGACTTCATTCCCGAACCCATCTCGTACACGCCTTGTGTAGCCATGTTAAATAACTGCTTATCCGATGCTTTTCCTGGATGATGCGGATCAAAATCTGGCTTACTAACAAGTGCTAAAATCTCTCCGTTATTCGGATCAACTATGATACCAGCGGCTCCCTTAGCGCTGAATTTCTTCATCACCTTATCAATCTCTTCACTCAATATATTTTGCACTCTTACATCTATTGAGAGATTCAAAGCACTACCCCAGCTACTTCGATCTTCTTGCTCTGCTTGCGCAGTAAGAAATTTCTCAAAATGTTTTTCAATACCCGATAATCCCTTTAGATCACGCCCTACATAACCAATGATGTGTGATAATAAATTACCATAAGTATATATTCTTTTTTGCTCACGCTCAAAACCAAAACCTGGCATTCCTAAATTGTATATTTTTTCATGTTCTTGTGGAGTGATATCTCTTTTTATCCAAACAAAATTCTTATCACTTTTTAGCTTATCGAGAAGCTTTGTAGCATTTAACTCTGGAAAGATAGTGCGTAAATTTTGTATAGCTGATTCTGGGTTAAGGATTTTTCTAGGATTTGCATAAAGAGATGCACCTGGCAAATTAACAGCCAACAAATTATTGTTTCTATCAATAATGTCAAATCTATGATTAATCGTATTATTATTTATTTTACGATAATTGACATATTCGCTACTAGCAACCACTAACAAACGTATGCTAATAATCAAGAAAATTAATACAAAACTAACAGTAACTATTTGTATACGCAAACGTGCAACAGAATCTGTTAAATTCCAGACAAATATAGATCTACCTAAGCTATTATTATGTAATAATGCCCTTAACCCACCATTCAATCTTGATTTCAAATTATATCGAAATTTCAACCAAACTATGCGTAAATACAAGAAATTATATGATAAACGTGAAGCAGCAACTACACCCCTTTTTTTCAGAAGAAAAAGTATACGTTTTAGAATCGTAGTAATCTGTCTATTCATTTTTGCGCTTTAGAAATATAGGCAGTATTATATTAATATTTAAATATTTTTGCAATATAGAATAATAACTATACGTTACCGCGCGCTTTTACCAGAAGCTAAAGTAAGATATTTACTAGGACCTTTTTTATAACGCCATTTGACATTATTAGTACTAAGCTTAGATGCAACCTGAATTTTAGAAGCTACGCTGTGCAGTTGCAATGGATCACTAATCATTTGAGATACTTTGGTTTCTTTTAAAGTCAAATGATCCTTGTTTAATTTTTGCAAACGCTCCGGAGATGCAAGATATGCAAGCTCTGCTTTTAGTAAATGAATAGTGTCACTCTCATGTTGCATTTGCTTACTAACTTCACGCAATTCCATACGAATAGTCATTACACTATCCTTAATTTGAAAAAGTACACAAACAGTAATTAAACATACTATCAACACTATATATATTGGAGTTCTACTAAGCAACATTACTACCTCCTATTTTTGCAGCTACTCTCAATCTTGAAGACCTTGCACGTGGATTACTTTGCACCTCCTCTTGTGTAGGGGTTACAGCTTTTTTGGTAATCATTTGCAACCATTCTTCTTTGTTAAATACTTCTAATTCTTTGGCATATTTTGATCTTGCAACTTTTTTTGGCGAGTGCTCTTTAAAATAATATTTTACTATACTATCCTCGAGCGAATGAAATGAAACGACTAGAATACGCCCTCCGGGCTCCAATAATTCTTCCATTTCATTTAATAGCTTTTCCAATGACTCAAGCTCCTTATTTATATGAATTCTTATTGCTTGAAATGTCTTGGTAGCTGGGTCTATCTTTGCCTTTCTAAAATGCATTGCCTCACGAACTATCTCCGCTAATTGCAAAGTAGTAGTGATTGGCTGTACTAGACGAGTCTCTACTATCTTTTTAGCAATTTGCCTAGATTGCACCTCTTCACCATATTTATATATGACATTTGCTATTTCTTCTTCAGTTGCATTGGCAATAAATTCTGCCGCAGTTGAATCTGCATTTCCCATACGCATATCTAATGGACCGTCTTTCATGAATGAAAAACCCCGCTTGGCAGAATCAATTTGCATAGAAGACACTCCCAAATCAAGCACTATTCCATCAAATTTTCTATTTCCTAATTTAGATTTAGCCTCAGCAAAATTTGTTTGCACGAATTCAAATCTTTGACCAAATTCCTGCTTTATAGCATCTACGTATACAGACACCGTCGGGTCTTGATCCAAAGCCACCACAGAACAATTAACGCTACTGAGAATAGCTTTTGTATAACCACCCGCTCCGAAAGTGCAATCTAAGTATTTTTTACCATCTTCTAGAATCAAATATTCAAGCACTTCTGTTAACAACACGGGCATATGTGGTGCTACTTGTAAATCTTGTATATTATCATCATTTATAGTCATTAATTAACTCGTACTATTATTTTGGTTATTCTTTAAAATCAATCTATTGCCTTGAGCAATCTTCCTAGCGGACTCTAAGTGCTTATCAAAATTTTCTGGACTCCATATCTCAAACACCAAGCCTTTACCTACAAAACAAGCTTGAGCAGATATCCCCACACGCTCCATTAAATAAGCCGGCAATATTACTCTACCTTCACCGTCAAACTGAAGCTGCGCAGCTTCACCTAAAACAACGGTCTCAAAGGCATCCCTTTCATCTGAGTATGGATCTAAATTTTGAATAATACGGCTTAGCTCTTCAAGCCGAGACATACTACATACTTCAATGCAATTATTTTTAAAAGATGGATAGACAACTACGCCATTAAATCTTTCTTTTACAAACGCTAAACGATAATCAGCAGGTATAGATACTCGCCCTTTTTTATCAATCTTATTTATATATTTCGAAAGAAAAATATTCATAATTTAATATCGCACCTTTAAGAGGACACCCCTCCTGTTTTACATAATAACACACAAATTTGGTATAATTTGGGTTAATATGGGAATTTATGGTTTAATATGGAAAATATGCGTTATTTTTGTCTAAGTCAAGTGGTTTTTAGGTAACAAAGCATCTTAACCACAAGTTAATTCTTTTTTTTAACTACCAGCTATTTCATTTTTTATACAGTTCCTATACACTTTACTTACAGGTAGATATAAAACAAATCAGACAGGAACTTATGGAAATATTATTACTCACGGCAAGTATTTTAGCTATTATCATGTTATTATTCATGATTAAAATCGTACCGCAACAACAAGCCTGGCTTTTAGAAAGCTTAGGTAAATTCGATCGCGTTTTGGAGCCAGGGTTAAGTATTATAATTCCTATCATTCAAAGAGTTTCCTACAAACATACGTTAAAAGAACAAGCAGTCGATGTACATGCTCAAACAGCTATTTCTAACGACAACGTCACATTGTTAATTGACGGCGTACTTTATGTTAAAATTATTGACCCTATCGCTGCATCATATGGGGTAGACAATCCTTATTATGCGATAACGCAATTAGCACAAACAACTATGCGTTCAGAAATTGGCAAACTGAAGTTAGACAAAACTTTTGAAGAAAGAGAAACCTTAAATCATGCAATAGTAACCTCCATTAATCATGCAGCTACCAATTGGGGAATCCAATGCATGCGCTATGAAATCAAAGATATTCAGCCTCCAAAAACTATCCTTGAAGCCATGGAACTGCAAGTAGCAGCAGAGCGCCAAAAACGCGCAAGAATTCTAGAATCAGAAGGACACAGACAGGCTCAAATTAATATCTCCGAAGGTGAAAAAGCGCAAGTCGTGCTAACTTCAGAAGCTGCATATATAGACCAGGTTAATAGAGCTAAAGGTGAAGCTGAAGCTCTTATATGTGTAGCCGACGCTACGGCTAAAAGTATAGATATAGTAGGAGCTTCTATCAATAAAGAAGGTGGAGCAAATGCTGTTTCATTAAAAGTAGCAGAACAATATGTTGATGCTTTTGGCAAATTAGCTCAGAAATCCAACACAGTGATTTTGCCAGCAAATCTTGAATCCCCTAGCGGCTTTATTGCACAAGCTTTAACAATTTATGACAAACTAAAAACTCCCAGTAGCAATAGTAAAAAATAAATTCTGCCTTCAGATTAATACTCCTCTATGCATTTAAAAGATTGTTGCTTTTTAATGCATAGAGGAGTATCCTAAAAAAAAATTAATAATTAGTAATATGAGCGATTCCAACGCAATTCGTATTTCAGAATACAACTTCCAAGAAGAGTTAATGAACAGCATAACTCACGGCGTGGGGGCTCTGCTTAGCATTATAGGACTTGTATTTTTATGCCTTCAGGCAGCAAAAAGTGGAACCGACTTACACATGATCAGCTATATTATTTTTGGTAGCACCTTGATCCTTTTATATGTGGCGTCTACACTTTATCACTCTTTTTCTAACACAAAATTTCATAAGCTTTTTAAGCAATTTGACCATTTGGCTATATATTTCCTAATAGCAGGAACTTATTCTCCATTTATGCTGGTAAGCTTAAAAGATGGGAGCGGTATGCTTATGCTTCAAGTCATTTGGGGGTTGGTAATAATTAGTTGTATTTTTAAATTTAGCAAACATAAACTACTAAGAGGTATAGCATTTAGTAATTATGTAATAATGGGATGGCTAATACTACTTGTGTTAAGCGAGCTAATACTTCTTATTCCGTCAATAAGTCTGCATTTATTGGTAATTGGTGGGTTATTATACACTTTTGGATTGTTATTTTATTTCTGGAAAAAACTACCATTTAACCACTCAATTTGGCATCTATTTGTATTAGGCGGTAGTACGTCACATTATTTCTCTATCTACTACTTGCTGATCTAATCTATTAAAATATGATTATAACGTAATCTTTTTAATAAAATTTTCTACTACTCCAGTATTATGGGTATATTTGATCATTAGGCTATATTGTCCTGATAATTTTTTTCCACGCAAATTTTTGCCTATATAGAAAAAATACCTAGCTTGATATTTACCAAATTTATGCTCTCTTGCTATTAAGACTTCACCTCCTGGATCTATAATAGATAATTCCACTTTATCACCTTTATCAACCGAAAACATGTCAACAAAACCTATGAATTCTTGAGGGGTTTCTGGTTGTATAACATTATATTTTCCACTCCGTATTTGCTCAGCATTAGTAAGTTCAAAAACAAATCCAGAATTATATATAATACCAGTTCTAGCTTGTTGATTCATAAATATAGCATCTTGCCACATAGATTTTGCTGGCAGCCCGCAATCTGGTTGACAGCCATAAAAAGGATCTAGCTCCCTAGTTTTGTCTTCTAGTTTCTCCCTAAAACTTACGTGCAAATGTGGATATTCTGTCATACCAGACAACCCCACCTCTCCAATAACCTGCCCTACTTTCACCTTGTCTCCAACAGATACACGTATAGAATTTTTTTTCATATGACAAAACTGAGCTTCTATATCATCATTTGATAACACCACCCCGTTTCCACACTCAATTCCTTTAATTGAAGCCCTTCCAATATGTCTAACGCTAATATCGTCAATATCATTGCGTTTAGCTTGAACAACACCAGAAATTGGAGCAACAACTTTTACTCCTTTCTGCATTTGCTGCAAATCACGTAAAGCTATATCTGTACCTTTATGACCATTATATGTATTTGGTCCACAGCGAAAATCTAGCTGCTTTTCTTCGAAATAATGCCTAGGTAGATTTGCAATCCAGCAATCTTCCCCCAGCTTACACTTTAATGGAAATTGTAATAATGAAGTAGCGAGCACATTAAAATTAAAAAATAAAATAATGACCGTAATAATAAATCTCATATACTCCTCGAATGTAAAACCAGTATCGACGACTATAACAATAGTTAGTTAATTAACGATTAAAACAACGCTATACAAATTTATACAAATATAGTTGTTTTGTTTAGTCGCAATAAACGTTATATTATTGTGAACCTCCACGGGGCAAGCCCCATGGTATCAAGTCGGCGAGCCGAGTACAAACTATGTTTGCCATGTGTAACCATGGTTTACTACATCCACGCGGCAAGCCACGTGGTTTTGCGTTTGCTTAATAAACTAAAGTAAGTATACTAAGAATTATGAAAATTTTATTATGCCAACTAACACCCAAAACTGGTGATTTAATAAATAACGCTGCTCTTATACACAAACGTTAT
>CAJQOE010000073.1 GCA_905479885.1 uncultured Rickettsiaceae bacterium
TATAGGTAAAATAGACATGTCACAATCGGATTCAGATAAAAGTTTTAAATTTGCTGCCTCACTAATCAAGGTTATAGCAATAGTCATTGCTTTAATGGTAATGATAATTTCAAAATATGCTTTAATCTTTTTTGCAGCAGCAATGTTGCCAACTATTTTTGCTATCTTCTTTGATAAAAATGAGCATAGATGTCTTTCTGCTACTATATGCAGCTTCAACCTGATAGGCGTAATACCGTATTTAATACGTATGTGGGAAAGCACGTCAGTAGATTATGTTGCTAAGCAAATATTATCAAACGTAGAAACCTGGATGATAATTTATGGAGCAGCATTTATTGGCCAATTGCTATATGCTTCCATGCCCCTTTTAGTAGTAAAATTTTATGCTGCAAAAGCTTATTCCAAGGTTGCCAAGCACGAGAAAAAACATAAGATATTATGTGAACAATGGGGAATTGATATACAATAAACTTAAACTCCCATGTTAACATATAAAAAATACATCACTAAGAGTATACTTCCGACTCTTGCAATGTTAACAATATTACTAACAAGTTTAGTATGGATAACACAAACTTTGCGAATGGTGCACTTAATCGATAAAGGCATTGAAATAAAGCATTTTTTTAAGCTACTTATCCTCTTAGTCCCCTCTTTATTATTTATGATCTTGCCCATAATCGGGGTAATTACTGTAATTTATGTATATAGTACCCTCCAGGATGAACGGCAAATACTGATTTTAAGAAGCAGCGGACTTAGTAATTACGACCTGGCTAAACCAGCATTATTAGTTGCAACAGGCATTACTATTTTTGCATATTATATTTCTGCATATTTAATGCCTTTTTCTTATAATAGCATGAAGCAGGAGCTCAGCAATTTTCGTGAGGGATATTTATTAAACATAATAACTGAAAGGACCTTTAATCAAATATCTCAACATTCAAATATCTATATTGACCGCAAAGATTCTGACGGATCATTAAACGGCATAGTGTTATTTGATAACAAAGCCCCCGAAAAAAGAACTATAATTTTTGCAAAAAGTGGAAGAATAGTTATGTCTACTCCAAATATAACAGAATTCGAATTAATCAATGGGCTGAGGCATTCTTATGACCAGCTGGGTAATTTAACTAAATTGTATTTTGATAATTTAGTCGTTGCTATTACAAATGAAACTACTGAAAAATCAGACAGAAATAAAACTAGTATTGAATTATATATAAACGAAATGCTTTGGCCAGATAGTGCTCTGGCTCTAGATAAGCAACAGCAACTTATTACTGATGGACATTTAAGGATAATATGGCCATTATTTAATTTTGCTTTTATCTTTCTTGCTTTAAGCATATTCCTAAGGCAGCCTTATAATAGAAAATCACACGTTAGACAATATATGATAACCTTTATACCTATATTACTAGTAGCTTACTTTCACTTCAGTCTACAAAAAATTGCTTATAAGGAGACGAATTATATTTTTCTCTGTTACGCGAACCTATTTCTTTGTATCATGTTCAGCATATGGCAAAGCACTAGAAATCGTTTATGAGCTTCAAAGATTTACCGGAATTCCTAAAATTCCTAGAGAAAAACAACCAACTTAAAAGAATTACATTAGAAGTTGCCACCAGGCTAGAAATAACGGAAATAAGTCGGCGATTTCTAGAACAAAATGGCCCCGCTCTTTTATTTGAAAATGTACGCAAAGACGATGGTTCTCTATCTGAGTTTCCTGTGTTAACTAATTTATTTGCTAATAAAGAGCGAATTGCGATGGGGCTTGGTATTAAGGACTCTAGCGAGCTTAGAGAACTAGGTAAGCTACTAGCATTCATGAAAAACCCAGAACCTCCATCTTCGTTAAAAGAAACGTTCTCGATGCTGCCACTAGCTAAACGAATTCTATCTATGCCTCCTAAGACTGTTTCAAAAGCTCCGTCTCAGGAAACAGTTATTGAAAACCCAGATATCAATCTTCTACCTATACAAACTTGCTGGCCTGGTGATGTTAGCCCGCTTATTACTTGGCCCCTTATTGTTACAAAAGGTGCTGGTAAGGATAAAACAGATAATTATAATCTTGGTATATATCGTTTACAACCAGTTGCTAAAAATAAATTAATTATGCGCTGGTTAAAAATGCGAGGCGGCGCTGCGCATCATGCAAAATGGAAAGAGTTAAAAAAAGAACCTATGCCAGCTGCCGCAGTCATTGGCGCTAATCCAGCAATTATTTTAGCAGCTGTAATGCCTATCCCAAATACTATATCTGAATATAATTTTGCTGGTCTACTACAAAACAAATCCGTAGAATTAGTGCAATGTAAAACTATAGATTTAAAAGTACCAGCGCATGCCGAAATAGTAATTGAAGGTGAAGTTAGTATGACTGAATATCTTCCAGAGGGACCATTCGGTGACCATACAGGGTATTATAACGACATAGAAGAATTTCCTGTCTTTAATATCAAAGCAATTACTATGAAAAATAAACCTATATATCTCAGCACATATACAGGCAAACCACCGGATGAACCATCTATTTTGGGCGAAGCATTAAACGAAATATTTGTACCGTTAATACAACAACAATTTCCTGAAATCACTGATTTTTACTTACCACCAGAGGGTTGTTCCTATCGTATTGCAGTAGTATCGATCAAAAAAACTTACCCAGGGCAAGCAAAACGAATCATGATGGGCGTCTGGTCTTTTTTACAACAATTTATGTATACAAAATTCGTGATAATTGTTGATGAAGATATTGATGTTCGTGATTGGAAAGAAGTCATATGGGCTATATCTACTAGAACAGACCCCAAAAGGGATACGAGTTTTATCGAGCACTCTCCTATCGACTACCTAGATTTTGCCTCACCTGAATCTGGATTAGGAAGTAAAATGGGTCTAGATGCAACAAATAAGCTACCGCCAGAAACAAAGCGTAATTGGGGCGAAAAGATTCAGATGGATGATACAACCATAACAAGCATTGATACTCTTTGGAACAAACTACAACATAATTAACAGCTTCAATCTTTCTTCAGTTTGATTTAACATTTTCATTATGCTACTGTTTTAATTGCGTCAATTTACAATTAATTTAACCTTTAATATTTCTACTAGCAATTAATTTAAATAATAATGTAAGGAAGGTAATATTTATGAAAAACACTAGCAAAGAGCAACAGGTAAAACCGTCAAAAAATTTAATTAAACAACTACATACTGCTGTTGATTCTCGTAATGCAACAGAAACGCAGAAATTAATATTAAGATTAGATGTTTCTGATCTAGAAAAAATGTCGTATTTCCCACAAATGTTTGTTAGTAAATTCAGTAACAATGATACATTTATAGCAACAATTTTCAGAACTATCCTTGAGAAGATTGATACTGAATCTAAACCCATAGAATTTTTACAACAGCTAAAAGCTGATTCACTATTTTATAGGGCTCAAGCAATAATTAAAAGCTTTGCCGAAGAATCAGCCGAAGTAAAAATTTTTCACCTTACCCCTTCATTACTTGCCTGTGAAAGAGCAAATGCAATATACTTCAACAATATTGAAGCCAGCCCAGGTAATATAAAATTCAATAACGCCATTAATAGTTTTATTGATTATACAATATCCACTCACCCTGATCTAACAGAGGCCTTTGCTTTAGCAAAACAATCTCTAGAATATAGACAGCAACACTTGGAATCTAATAATACAACAATACTTGCTGCATTAATTGCTATAGCAACTATTGGTGCAAAATTAGAAACTCCTAGCAAAATACAAGCTTTGGCCTATGCAGAAGAAGCTTATAACATGGCAACTGAACTTGAACTTCAACCAGAACTAAACACTGCATTAAACTGTATGGCTGGTATTTACAGATTCTTTGGAGATGGTTTAAAAGCAAACTATTTATTAACACAAGCAGATGCAGCTCCTACAAATGTAATAAAAATACATGGGTCTGTAATTGCCAATGAACTACATTTAAAATCACTAATACAAGAACCAGTCTTAAATGAAATTTCTAAAGCAGCCGCTGATGGCAAATGGTTTAATAAAAAAATTACAGGAGAATATGGAGTAGCCGGATATATCAATGAAAAGTATCTAACAAGTATCTTAGGAGAAGAGCTTGCTACGCCAGAAAATATAGAAATTGTGCTAACCTTATGCTTTGAAGCAATTAACCTTGGTATCATGAATAGTGAACAGAAAAACCCTTTATGTTCTGCAATCTTTGCTCAACAATATCCAGAAATAATGCAAGCAACTCTTAAAATGCATCCAGAATATTTTGTCGATGGCTATATCCTAAAAACTACTCTTCTTAATGCACACGAATACACCCCTGTGCTACTTGGATATTCAGTAACAGAAAATACTGACTATAACCAAGCTTTTGAAACAGCTATCATGCCATTTATTGAAGCAAGATTGCAAGCTAGCGTATTTATACCAATCGCCACCATAATTAAAAAAGGTGAGTGGAGTCAAACAATAGAAAAGCAGTTACTAGGATATTTTGATGAAGAATATTTAACAACTTCGGTCCTTGGTAATAGCCATCTTGGCCATAATTTACATGCAGTATCAGATGTTATTTCTATAATAAAAATATTAGGGTTCAAAGTTATAAATACTGCTATTGTGGAAATGGAATCTACTAATTAGTGTCTGAACGAAAAGGCTTGAAGGTATTATATTTACTGACATACAGGGCATCTTTGTACTACGAGTTTTGAGTCAAATATGTTATAATCGAGGTATTAAACCTTTGAAGGTGGCGTAAGTTGGTTACTCTCCT
>CAJQOE010000074.1 GCA_905479885.1 uncultured Rickettsiaceae bacterium
AACTGTATTGTTAGAATTTATTCATTGATCTTATAGCAGAGCTAATTTTTTCCAGTTTTATATAAAAAATAATGTCTGGTAGCCGTTAATTTTTTAAAGTTTTTTCAAAAAGCGTCCTTTTCGTTCAGACACTAACTAGTACTAAAATTGAAACATTAAACGTCCTGACACCTGATATCGTTGATAAATTAAATCCTAATCAAGCACCCGGTCTAACCAATATAGATATAAAAGTCAAATTACGAGAAGTTGCTTATGAAAAATAATATAGCAATACAAGTGGGGGCCAATCCTGAACCATTTTTTCAACAAATAATTGAACATTTAGACAATAATATTAGTTCTAACCTTTGCCAATCATTAGCAAATTTACTTTCATTGGATTATGCAAATAGATTAAGTGCCGAGCCACCTCTAAACGAATATATCGATGGCTGCCTTAAACGCTTAAAACAGTATCTAGGAACTCGGGTAATATTAGATAATAATTTTTCCGAAGCAATGACGCTTTTTACTGTGGCTATCACTCCAGACAAAGATCCTTCAAATGATAAGTTAAATTCACAAGAACAATCTCAAGATGCTCTTATAGAATCAACAATATCAGCAGTTTTTGGTAAGCTAACACCAGAAGAGCAACAAAGCATAAAGTTAGTTATCAAGGATCTGCTTAATAGCAAAGACGGTGAAAAACTCATGAATATGATGAGCTCAGAACCTAAAATTTTCCAAAAAATAATAATAAATGCTTTAGAGGCTAAAACTCCTTCCAAAGAAATATCAAATATCGTTAGTCAAAAAATGGGATCGCTGGCCGAACATTCCGATCAAATTAAAAACAAATCAGAAGGTCTGCGTAGCATAGTAGGCAAATTAGCATTGGCAGGTGGCATACTAGTAGCTGCCTCTCTAGGTTTAGTAGTTAGTGGGCTTGCTCTGCCTGCCCTGATTGTACCAGCTACAATAGCGGCTATAAAAATAGCACCAACTATTGGCGAAAAAATTGCGTCTAATATAATCAATAATAATGCAACCATACAAAACCAAACAAAGCAATTTGAGCAAGCAAAAATATTATCTACGTTACCACAAATCAATAACATCTATGAGAAAACTACTGAACAGCCTGCTATATCAGAATTATCCCAAGAGCAGGTAAAATCTCTAGCTAAAACTGTAGATACAACGTCTATAGAAACTCCAAATGTCCCAGAAAATGAGCCGGCTTCCAAAACGCAAACACTAGAAGATAACAAAAATAAATCAACTCGATCTATTTGAGTAGACCATACTACGCATTTACCTTACTTAGCACTCGGCTTGAAGGAATTATCACATCATTTTCTAGACGCAATTCTACTTGCCCCTGTTCAGTTCGCACGCCTTTTACTTTAGCAGTCTGTGTTTCTGCAATAGTATTTCCAGTTGTTTGAACCCCATTATTACTACGATACGATACAACAAACTCTCTTCTATATTGACCATCTTCCTTCGCTGGCCCAGATGCAGCATATTGGAAAACACCATTCCAACTCGGGAAAGTGACACTGCGCTTACCAGCATTGTACTGTTCTTCATGCTCCGGCTTTAAAGACATACGCTGAGCTGTAATTTCATCTTCAATATAGCGATTTAATTCTAATAATTCACTACCAACAATTGTATTTGCATTAATCGTATGGTAATTCGCTTGTAAATGCCCACGCATTTGTAATTGACTTGCATCGCTAAGCAACTCAAAAGCACGATATTCACCAGGTACTATAGCTACTAAATCACCTGTTTCAATGTCATAAATATTTTGTGCAGCATATTCAATAATTGAATCATCTTCAGCCCTGTCAAATAAAATGGTTGGCGTGTTTGCCACTCCATTTTTGTAAGCAAATATATCATCAGCATAAGTTACAGTAGAATTATGATACTCTGCCTCTGTTCTTTTGCTTGGGCTTAAATAGTCACCAACTACTGCTCCAATAGTATGAGCGCTAAAAGCTTCCTCGTCAGTAGATACAAAAATACCATCTTTTGGCACTATAGATCCAACAGTAGCGTATCGCTTATCTTCAAGCTTAACATTTTTGATATTTTCTGGATCCTCTAGATCTTGAACACTAACTTTTGCTTTATAATTTCCATTTTCTAGCTCAACTGGGAATCTAACCTTTCTGCTACCAACTCCTATAGCTTGCTCGTTAGTAAGGGTTATTAAATATTTATCATTACTATCATAAATCTCTACTGTTAAATGCCCTGGTTTTTCTACATGATTATTAAAGTAAACATCCAAAGCACCATTTTTTACCTGCACTCTTGATAGATCAAGCTCTACTTTTTTGCCAAGCAAGTCAGTATTCAACTTGATATCATTATCTAAATCCTCAATATCACGTATATCAACTATTTGATCTCTATTTACTGTTTGACCATTAATAATTACACCGATAACTGCGCCTTTATCTATTTTGACACCTTCTACCACCCCTGAGAGGGTTGCACTTGCAGTAACATGGAATGAACCTTTATTACCACCAACGTCTTTTTTGCCTTCAGATTTTATAGCTAATGTATATTCTTTACCAGGCATCACTTCATTGCCAGCATTATCTTTACCGTCCCATTCAAAGGTATGTGTACCAGCTTTACCTGTTTGCGTTATATTTCTAACAGTGATTCCATGTTCGTCATAGATTGTAAAATGATTAGTAACAACAGCCGAGGGTGATTGCTCTGAATGACTTACTTTATAATTATAAGTAACTGGTTTACCATAAAAACTTCTAGTATCCTTATAATCGATTACTTTACCCTTCAAACTCATAAGATCAATAACAGGATTCTTACTAGCCTTTAATTGCAATATTTGAGCATTAACATTGGCTTTGGCAATCATCATCTCGGAAATACCTTTAGCCATCTCCATCATTTCAGTAGATTTATTACTACCACCATCTTCATCAGGAAAACCCATGTTTTTTGCAGATGCCAACATTAGTTTAGTGGAAAAATCCATTGCTTGATCAATGCTTTCTGATACTTTTTCTAAATCATCGCCTTGTTCAATTTGTGAACGTCCTTTTCTTTCAGCTTGCATGCTTTTATAAAACATTTGACTAGCTTTACTAGTAATAGGAGAGTTATTTGATTTTGCTCTGTTCTCAGCAGTTACAGCTGTCGCAGTATTACGAATATCCATTTATTTTTATACCTTTATGTTGACACTATCTTCGGTAATGTATCCTATTGTATCGGAATCATTTTCTAGAAGTGATTGCATATCATCACCTTCTATTGAAAGATCCGTGAACTGACTCATCCAAACATTTCTTTCTTCTGCATTTGCAAAATACTCTGTTTTCTGACCACGTTCACCTTGGTTCATTTCAAATTCAAGGGATGTCTCTTCTTTTATATTAGTTGCCTTTGTTGTAAGTTCAACAAACTTTTCTTTAGCTGCTTCTAATATACTTAACGTTTCTCTTTTGTCTGCTATAAATTTTATACTTTCGATTTGTCTGACACCATCTTTACCAGCAACAGACAAAACTTCGACTTTTACGGGCCCAAGAGCTTGTGGAAATAAGTTGATAACTATAGTTTTTTTACCATTTGTTGCACTAGAGTTCAAAGCCTCTATCACTGATAATGACAGTTGTGTAACTGGTTTTGGCATGGAGTCACCTTTTAGCCCTGCCATCACATTATCTTTAAATGACATTTGAAAAAAATCTTCTGATTTATTTTCTATAACTCCACCCGACATAACAAAATTAGAATTAGCATTTTTTGAATTAAAACTGTTATTCCCGCTTGAATCGCCAGACATTTCTTCACTATCAACAACTAACTCACTATCATTAGCGAAGGCTTGTACCACCTCTGTATCTTGTTTAACACTACCTAGATGCATTTTAGAAAGAACTGATTGTCCTTGTCTAGTAACATCAGCAAGCATAATATTATTATTCGAGATCAAAGCTTGCTTTAAAATAACCTCAATATCATCAGCATTAAATTCAGGATTAAGTTGTATCTGTGCCTTCGCTTCTTTAGCCACAACAGACAAATGATTACTTTCTAGCGTAGGTCCTGTTTCTGGTAGCACTGAAGGTGATTGGGGTGTATCAAACTCCATTACTCTATTTTCTAGTGTGAACCCCTTAGGTAGTTCCAGGCTTTTCATATTTTGCAACAGAGCTTGCTCTTCTGGAGATAGTTTTGAAAATTGTACTGCTAAGCCTTCGTCTAACTCTTGAGCAACAATAGTTGCCAACGGAATTAATTGTGTTTCTTTATCTGCTATTACTTCCACAACGTGGCTGTCTTTCATTAAACTTTCTGCCGCAGATAAACTCTCCAACTGAAGCTCTGTATCTACAACTGAAGAGAGAGGAATCCTGGGTTGCTCAGAAACCATAAATGTAAGAACATTTTCTGCCTCTAGCGTTTCTGTTTCTCTTGTCTCGAACAGTTCATCTTCTTCAACAAAGCTAATTTCTTCTGATTCCTCAAAATCAACAAGTTGAAGCTTTATAAAATGCTCTTCTCCTAACTGATGTAAATTCTCTATCTCTAAACTCTCAGGGGTAACGGATAACTCTTCTACTAGTTTAATTTCTTCGGATTCTATATCTTTTGTTTTTTGAACCGTGCTAGTTTTGTTAGGTCTAGGTGTGTTAGATACATTGTTAGTCGATGATGGTTGTTTCGATTTTTCACGAATTAATCCTCTAAAGCTATCGCCTTTGCTAGAAAGACCTTCTTTCTGACTACTAGATGGCGGTTTTATCTGAGATATTGATTCCGCTTTTTCGTGTTTCAAAACCACTGAAGACATTGTATTTCCTACAAATTTATTATATATCACCTCAATAGTAGCATAAAGCGTGCCAAAAATTCCAACGAGACAAAATTATTTTGTAACAATGCAATTTTGTTGTCTAAAAGATAGTTTTTTACATACCATTTTTGCATGGTTTAACGATGGGTAACTGCCTGCCATGACTAAATAAAATATACGTTCATTACTGCCATCAACTTTTTTTATAATTAAATTGGCATTTTGCAATATTTTAGAATATTTCTGTTGAATTTTTTGCCACTCTTTTTTAGCGCCTGATACTGACGATGCCGAGGATAATTGTATCTTATAACCTTTATCTTTATCAGAGACTACATTAATTCGCATTGTTTTATAACGATCCTCTAGGGCTTTCATTACTTTCAACTTTGTACCAGGAAGAAAAATAATTGCCTCATCTGATGCTAATAGGTCTTCCTTGCCAGACAACTTATTAGGCATGATATAATCCAAATTATCCTCCTCAGACGGATTATTGTCCAGTAATTCATTCTCATAATAGCCAAGATTTGCTAATATTTCATCAATCGAATCAAGAAATTTTGCTTCATGTTCTACATTGCGTACAATTTTCACTGGCTCTTCCGGATCAGGCAATATATGAACCTGAGCAGATTTTGCTCTGCCAACGTTCAACTTTTCATATACCAGGCTATCTGAATGTGGTATCACCAAACCACCAGGATCTCTAGGCTTAACTTTTATTTCACTTGCATCTGGAAGCAAAATTATTATCTCTCGCTCACTAGAAACTCGCGAAAAATATAATAAAGGCATGCCAAGTATTAAACCTCCTATACATGCCAATATTATAAATTTTTTGTGCATAAGATAAATCCAAATAGCCTTCCCGCGTTACATCTTATCCATAGGGGTTACGCCAATCACTTCAAACCCGCCAGCGATAATTTTACGAATAGCTTCTACCATAGCAAGTCTTGCCGCAGTAAGCTCGACGTCATTTTCAATATTAAACCTATAATCACTATTCTCTTTGCCCAGATTCCAAATCGAATGAAACCTTGACGCAACATCAATGAGGTAATAAGCAATTCTTTGTGGCTCGCAATGCTCAGCCGATGCAGCTAAAACTTTAGGCCAAACAGCCAATAACTTTATTAACTGAATCTCTTCTTCGCTTGAAAGCAAGGATAAATCAAAATCACTAGCCATAAATTTATCATACGCCGCTGGAATAGCCTCCTGAGCTTTTGCCAAAATTGATTTGGTCCTCACATGCGCATATTGTACATAGAATACAGGATTATCTTTTGACTGCTCTTTTACTTTGGCAAAATCAAAATCAAGTGGCATGTCATTACGACGCGTTAACATGATGAATCTAATAATATCTTTACTCACATCACTGGTAACGTCACGAACAGTCATGAAATTACCACTGCGCTTAGACATCTTAATTGGCTGAGAATCTTTAACAAAGTTTACAAGCTGACTCGTTCTAATATCACTCTTGACTGACCCATTGCTAAGCGCATCAATAACGGCTTTTATTCTCTTAACATAACCACTATGATCTGCGCCTAAAATATAAATTAAACTATCAAAACCTCTGTCAATTTTATCTTTTGCATAGGCAAAGTCTGCAGCTAAATAAGACCACGAACCATCGCCCTTCTGTACTGGACGATCCTGATCATCACCATAATCGCTAGACTTAAACAGCACTTGCTCTTTTTCTTCCCAATTTTGATCAATTTTTCCTTTTGGCGGCGGCAGAACACCCGTATATATAAGATTTTTCTGCTTAAGCTCCTTAATCACCTCTTCAATTTGTCCACTATTATGCAAAGTTTGCTCTGAAAAGAATACGTCATGATGAACGCCTAATTCTGCTAGGTCGGACTTAATTAAAATCATCATTTCATCAATGGCAATTTTTTTGACTAATTGACGCATTTCTGCCTCATCCATCTCCAATAATTTCCCTTGATAATTGCTTACTAATTTCTGCCCTACGGGCTTCAAATAATCTCCAGGATAAAGGCCTTCTGGTATTTTAACTGCATCACCTGTAAGTGCTTCTTTATAACGCAAAATTACACTATCTACTAGTGTATCTATTTGGGCACCTGCATCGTTAATATAATATTCCTTGGTTACTTGATAGCCGCATTTATTTAATATATTAGCAAGCACATCACCATATACCGCGCCCCTGGCATGTCCAATATGCATAGGTCCTGTTGGATTGGCAGATACATATTCCACATTTACCTTTTCGCCCTTACCAACATTGACTTCCCAAAAATCCAGATCATCGTTTAGTATACTACGAATACAACCATGCCATTTTTCTGCTTTGATTGTAAAATTAATAAAACCAGGTCCGGCTACTTCAATATGAGCAATATATGGTATTTCAGAAAGCAACTCACTAAATTTTAAAGCTATCTCACGCGGGTTACCACCATCTTTAGACGCAATAATCATCGCAATATTAGTAGAAATATCTCCATTTAATGGGTCCTTAGGAGCCTCAAGATTAGCTTGAGACCAAATATCTTCATCTTTACATATTTGAAGGCCGATTCTTTTTAAATCAGCTCTTAATTCTTTGAAAATGTTCATAAACCTGTGTTAGCAAAATTTAAATTATAAAAAGACTGGTATTGTTTAATAGCAAAACGATCTGTCATTCCAGCTATATAGTCAGCAATTACTGACATTTTAGAGTTAGTTGTGTTTTCATCAATCATCATTCTCCAACCAAATGGAATTAGCTCTATATTATCCACATACAACTTAAATAAATCACGAACGACATTCTGACTCTGTAGCGTTACTGACGCTACTCGATGGTGCTTATACACTTTTCTCATCAAAAAGTCTTTAATTAGTTTTACTTCGCTAAAAGTTGAGTCAGTGAATTCAACAATTTGCTTACCTAACACCCGAATATCTTGCTCTGTTGTGATCTTGTTTTCCTTAAGATTTAAACGCGTTTGATATAATAAACTTTCAATTAGATGATGTGTTAGTTTACGCCCTACTTCATAGATAAGCCGCTCATCACTAATATTTTTATATGTAGTTTTTACTTCATGAATATAACGATCGATAAATTCTATTTCTTCCAAATCACTATAAGTAACTATTTCAGCCTTAATACTATCTTCAAGATCATGACAAATATAAGCAATATCATCTGACAAAGCTGATACTTGAGCCTCAGCTGAAGAATGTTTATCCAATTCTAAACTATGCTTAGCATCATAATCAAATATATAAGCATAAGACTCTGCTTTCTGCACTGGACCATTATGTTTTACTATAGCTTCTAGCACTTCCCAAGTTAGGTTTAATCCATCATAGGCAGCGTATTTTTGTTCTAACTGTGTAAGAATTTTAAATGAATGCGCATTATGAGAAAAACCACCAAAATCTTTCATACATTCATTTAATGCATCTTCGCCCGCATGGCCAAATGGTGAATGACCTAAATCATGAGCTAAAGCCACACCTTCGGCTAAATCTTCAGACAAACCCAAGGCTTTACACAAAGACCTAGCAATAGAAGAAACTTCCATTGAATGCGTCATACGATTACGATAATGATCACCTTCATGATTTACAAACACTTGAGTTTTGTACTGCAATCTTTTAAATGCATTAGCATGAATGATTCTATCCCTATCACGCTCGAATTCATTCCTATAAGGAGTAGAATTTTCTGGATAAATCCTACCCCTAGAATTTTCTGGTAGACAGGCATAGCTCTTTAGCATGTTAATCTCTTGAAATATTTTAATTCCATACTAATATATTAGTATATCAACGTCATTTCAAATAGTTTCTTAGGTAAAGCAAATTATGAATTTCAGAATAACAGAAAATGCCGCCAAACGAGTAGCAGAGCTTATAGCTAAAAATACGAATAAAATGGTAGCATTACGAATTTCAGTTGATGGCGGTGGTTGTTCTGGCTTTATGTACCAATACAAACTAGTTGAAGCAATTAATGATGATGATTATTTAATAGAAAATAATAACATTACAGTCGCAATAGATCCACTTTCACAACAGTTTCTAGATGGGTGCTGCCTAGAATTCATTGAAGAACTTGGCAGCAATTATTTTCAAATCAGCAACCCAAATGCCACCGCAAAATGCGGCTGCGGCAACTCTTTTGCAGTATAATCTAGAATAATTTCGCAATCAAATCGTTATGAGATAACGCCAATAATATTTCTATTGCAATTAGCACTATAATCGTTATTTCCAATCTTGATGAATGTTTATTATTTAACTTATTAGATAGAATTCCATAAAGTTCTTGTATGATATCTAAACGGTGATTTAATATACCCTGCCTAACACTTATATCTTGAAAATCCACTGTCATTAAATATAAAGGTTCGTAACGTGGTCGCTTCCAAAAAAACTCAGGAGTATCAAGGATATCACTGTGCAAATTAATAGAAAATCTTTCACTAAAGAGATGCCCTATTTTCTTTGATATTTCTTTTTGAGATAAAGAAATACCACCAGTTTGCGCTAATTCTTTTTGTATGTGGCTAGTACTTTCCAAAATTTTATTAACTGAATTTTCTAATAAGTTCAGTTTTACTGATTGAGCAAGTGCATGAGAAATAGATAATTTTAAATATTCTGACTTGCTACCAAGAACTATCATGTTACTTTCTTCTTCTATGTAAGTATTAACGCTATCATTATTTTCGCTAACATTCTTACAATAACTAAACTGAATAAAATCCGAAACTACTTCTGCTGTAGGCTCTACTTCAAATTCCTTTATTTCTTGAAGGAATAACTGCCCTTTGTCGCTGTCAGCACCCCATATAACAACACAACCGAAAGGAAAAACCACAAAATCTAAATTGGCATCCTCGTGCATTTGTATATAAATAACATCATCAAAATATTGCAATTTATAATTTTTGTTATTCAAATGCTCGGCTAATAGCTCCATTTGGTATGAGGAGGAAGTACAGTAAGATAAACAACGCATCATTTTTATATTAATTAGTTAGTTAGGATACACCCCTATATTTCTTAAAGAATATTTTCACTAATACCGTAAAACAAATATAACTAGGTCTAATTAAAAATATTCACAAGGAGATCTTCTGTGCCTGATTATAGCAGCAAAAACACAAATTGTCATCATATATAACTAATCTTTGTTTTGTGGTATTGCTAAATAATAGTTGGTATTAAGTGTTTATTAAAAAGCAAAGCACCCCCTATTTCCTTTTAATAACAAACTCTATCTTCTTGAAGGAGACAGCAAAGGTGTTAATACCTCCTAAAAACGTTGTGTATCGCGCTCTAAGTCATATCTTACATCCAAATATATGCGCTTTTTAGGTAAACGTCTAATAAATTTCTTATAGCTAGCCATAATATCCAATTGATCGTACAATTATAAAGCCCCTTTTAATTTATGGTTATAACAGTAAATTATTTTTATGTTTTTCTCTTCCATAATATTTTACATACAGAAACATCATTAGGATTAGATCCATGACCTTCAGGATCATCAAATGGAGCTTTTGTATAGTCATTTTTGAGATAGAACCTTAAACTAATTGGTCTAGATTCAGCATGAATGCTTTTAACACCCAAGCTTTTCAACCACTTCTCTATTAAGGCCAAAAATTGACTACCAGCATGTTGATTTCGCTTACCCTCATCAACAACGATAATACGAATCGCAGCTCTTTGATCCGACCAAAACTGGATATGGGCATAACCAATAATCTCGCACGCCTGGTATAAAACCAAATGTGCATGCTTAGAATGGTTAAACGTCCATGTGTAAGGATCCTCATCGTGACGGTCAAAAAAACATGCATTGCGAAAATGCTTGGCAGCAACCCATTCAGAGTAGTGTGTGCATATTACAAATCTGCGTCTATTGAAGCCAGACTGATTTAAGATGCGTTGAATAAAATCATGTTTACCAAGGGTATACCCTCTATAAATAGAGTCATTTTTCTTATGATTCAAGTCTTCTGCAAGCAATTTATATTTAAGCAGCGCATACTCCTCCCTAGCATCAGATGCTTTACGTAAATAATCTCTAAATAAAATATTTAACTCAATTTCAGGATCGGTTTCTTCAAAAACATGAAGATTAATATTTTTGTCAGTTGTTCTTGCCGTAAAACTTCTTCGTAAAGGGATATTAAACCCACCCCTATATTTATACCCTATAGCTTCCAATTGCGCTTTATCAAAAAATAAATCTCGGACAACCGCGACAATGTCTATCTTAGGTTTAGCAGCTAAACCTGGAACTGACGTCGAGCCAACATGATGAATAGCAATACAGTTTTTAACTAGTACTTTTTTAATTTCAATCGCCTCAGCTTCAAATATATTCGGCCAATTAGCATCATAAGGTTTAATTTCAATATAATCTATCTTTTGCATGTTATCTACCCTGACAAGATTATGTTTATAAATTCACAAATATAAGAGTGTTGATTGGCGTGCTTTTATGCATCAACTACACTGCACTATCTTTTGACCCCTGAAGCCCAAAAGATAAAGCCTATGGTAATTGACAAAACTATGAACTTAGATTTTTTGCTACTAACATTTATAAGATGACTTAATGGATAATATCTGAACTTACGATAATTCTAAAATCAATAAATCACTAGATAGTGTCTGAACGAAAAGGCTTGAAGGTATTATATTTACTGACATACAGGGCATCTTTGTACTACGAGTTTTGAGTCAAATATGTTATAATCGAGGTA
>CAJQOE010000075.1 GCA_905479885.1 uncultured Rickettsiaceae bacterium
AAATATAATACCTTCAAGCCTTTTCGTTCAGACACTAGTTACATGATGCAACCTACAATATTGCTAATATTCTTTTTGTTGATTGACCAAATCATAAGTGATCAAATTACTCAAGCGGTAGTAGAGTCCTGTTGGGATATCTTAATCCCACTTAAGTTTGGCTTAGACTTGAAAAATTTAGGTATACCGATTAGTTTTTCATTTACTTTACCATTCTTACCCGGAATACCTTTTTATATACCACAGTTAGACGTTATTGGATCACTAGAGGATTTCTTTTTGAAACCTGGAACATTTGCCAGGGTAGCAACATCGTCACTGTTATTTTTTGCTTTATGCAAACTGGCAGAAGGGTTAGTTGAGTATGTATCATTGATTGTTCAATATTTAACTAACGTACTTGCTACACGTCAGGATGGTAAATTACAGAGTGGACTAAACCCTATTAAAGATATTACAAGTGATATGGGTAAATTAGCTAGCCCGGTTACTGGAGCATTTAAAGGCGTAAAAAACTTTGGTAAAGAAAAATTCATTGATCAAAAAATAGCACCTAGACCAGACGGTTCAAAAGTACAAAATGATATAAATTATAGTGAAGTTAATAAAGTTGCTAAGGCAGAAAGTTCTGCTGAAGGACCTAAAAAACCGCCAGCAAAAGGAAAATAATAATAAAAATTTAGTATTGACGAATAAATTGTAGGAATCAACCTTTGTTCAAAGTTAGAGCTATGAATATATTCAAGAGCCATCATTTCAAATACGATGCCACTACAAGAGAGAGGGAGAGAGAGCAGTAGGGCAATTGCACCTATTATAAGTAGATTTTATATTTAAGGGATGCTATTAATGTTATAATTGACCACTTTTCCTTGCGTCTAGTTAAAGTTAAATAGTTTTAAAGTAGTAATAATGGCAAAAATACGGGATAGTTTTAATCAAATAACAGTTGGAGATGATGTTTTATCAACGATTGCTCCATTTAAAGCAATCGTTGCACCTGGCAAAAAGCGGCCAACTTTAGATAAAGATTCTCATAAGGCCTTAGTACAAAAGAAATATGATGCTGCTAAAGCAATGGTTGATTATATTACTTTATTTAGAGTAAAAGACAAAATAGGTCTACCACCTAAAGAAATAAAAGAACATACAGTTCCCGGGCCAGAATGGACTCCACCATCTTCTGTGGGTTTTGTTATGGGGGCTCAGAGTCAGGGACACCGCATTCGATTAGCAACAGAACCAACAAATGATCAAGATGGTTTACTTGGAAAGGATGACAAACCGTCCATATATGCCCGAGAAATTACTACTGTAGTTAAGTATGGTTGGACACCACGCATGCCAAAACCCTATGAAACATATGGGTTTACTAAAAGATTGCCTAAAGTAGTGTTTACTCCTCCTTCTAGTCCTAAGCATGTATTAGCAGAAGAATTGCAACAACTTATGAATGTTGATGCCGGTTGGAATGATTTTTCCTTTTCACCGCTAGAATTGATGAAGTTATCTACTCCTATATCTATCAGGTTCAGAGATTTCCTAAAAATAAACAAGCTGAGCCGAGATGATTTTGATGATTCATTTCTTGAAATTGTAGTCAATGCAAGAATATTACCACTAATAGAAGATGGGAGTTTATCCCTCACAGAAATGAGTGAAGTGTCCTATGATGTAACAAAAGAATTATTAAGAGATGAAGAAGTCATTATACTTTTATCCGAAGGAACATTAGAGTTTAATGAGTTAATAGGAATATATTCAGAATATATTGAGGATAGTGATAATATTCTTGGAAAATTCAGCTTTAATAAACTCTATAGTTTGATTACTAGTAATCAAGATGAATTTACGAAATGGCTTTTTGAGCTAAATTTAAGTATTGATGATATTATTAGACTCTATAATGATGATTATGATATGTTATGTGCCCTCGCTAACGACAATGCTATATCATTTTTTCAAGAGTACGGAGAAGATATTGATATTGAATATATGTCAAAAATATACCAAGATAATCCAGAATTATTTTATGCTTTAATAAATGATAAAGAAAGCGTATTAGGAGATCTTGATGTTATGGATTTTATAGATAAGTACGAGCAGGCGCAATATGAAATTAGTCAAATGCCTGAAGACGATCCCTATAGCGGATCATACGATGCTTATGATTTTGTAAGGGGCTGGGTAATAGAAGATAATTGTCCAAGCGAGTTTTTATTGGGTTGCAATTCTTCAGATGACGAAAGCTATGATTGACTCGATGATATGAGTTTTTCATACTAGTGATCTTTAAAAGCTTCAAGTAATAGAATAGATTATCCTATTACATCACTGTATGTTCCAAGTGTTGTAAGCAATTTTCTAGCTTCATACAGCAAGTTTTCTGTCTTTAATTCTTTTAAATATATCAACTTATTATCAGCTTTAATTTTTGCATGTCTTGGATGTTGTTTAATGAATTCCATTACCATTGAAGATACATCAAAGTTTTTGTTAAATTTCATTACAAATCCATTTGGCCCGCTATCTAAGCTTTCTATCTTTAATTGTAAGCAAGTATTTTTAATTTTAACCATGCTGAGCAAATTATTGAATTCATGCGGGATAGGGCCGAAACGATCAATCATTTCATCACGAAAGCTTTCAATCTCTGTTGATGTTTTTAGATCGCCTGTACGCCTATAAATTGCAAGACGTAGTGATGAATCTTCAATATAACTAGACGGAATTAAGACTGCTATACCCAAATTTATTGAAGGGGTGAACTCTATATTGGCTTCTTCAGTATTAGTATTTTTTAATTCATTGATCGCTTCGTCAAGCATTTCCTGATAGAGCTCGGAACCAACTTCTTTAATATGGCCAGATTGCTCAGAGCCAACTAAATTACCAAAACCACGTAAATCCATATCAT
The DNA here is from genome assembly GCA_905479885.1 of uncultured Rickettsiaceae bacterium. Classification (GTDB taxonomy): domain Bacteria; phylum Pseudomonadota; class Alphaproteobacteria; order Rickettsiales; family Rickettsiaceae; genus Megaera_A. The sequence goes on from CAJQOE010000075.1 coordinate 2,918, forward strand.
GTCCTGCTATAGTAAATCCAGCGCCTAAGGAATCTATATTCTGCAAAATATCAAGACGTTGTAGCGAGTGTTTAGTAGTTTTTTTGAAATGTGCTAAGGTCAAATATGCGTAACCTCTGACTTTTCCGCGCCCCACACGGCCACGTAATTGGTAGAGTTGACTCAAGCCTAACATATCTGAACGATGAATAATTATGGTATTAGCAATTGGTATATCAATACCTGATTCAATTATCGTGGTAGATAGTAATATATCGAATTTACCATCACAGAATTCACTCATTATTTTATCGATTTCACTAGGAGGCATTTGGCCATGAGCTACTTTATATTTAAGTTCAGGTACATATTGTTTTAGCTGTTTTTCTACCCATTCAATGTCTTTGATCCTTGGCACTACATAAAAGCTTAAACCGCCCCTAAAGCGTTCACGCATCAATGCATCACGAATGACTACCGCATCAAAAGGCATTACGTTAGTTCTAACTGGCAAGCGATCGATTGGGGGCGTGGCAATAAGGCTTAAATCCTTGATACCTACCATTGACATCTGTAATGTACGTGGAATAGGGGTAGCCGATAATGATAATACATGCACTCCTGTTTTTAGGCTTTTCAAATGCTCTTTTTGTGCAACGCCGAAATGTTGCTCCTCATCAATGATAATCATTTTGAGGTTTTTGAATTTTATATTTGCTGCTAAAAGAGCATGTGTGCCAATAATTATATTAACTTTACCATCTGCGACTGCGTGTTTGATTTTGCTAGCTTCTGATGGCTTAATCAACCTAGATAATTGAGCAATATTTACACCCATGTTTTTAAAACGTTCTAAGAAGCTAGTATAATGCTGTTTGCACAAAATAGTAGTAGGGGAGATAATAGCTACTTGTGGCAGGTCATCATTTATATCATAAGCTGCCATAAAGGCTGCTCTCATAGCTACTTCTGTTTTTCCGAACCCAACGTCGCCACAGATTAAACGATCCATCAGGCGGCCACTTTCTAGGTCTGTTTTTATATCAGCTATCGAAGATACTTGGTCTTCAGTTTCGTTATAGGGGAATCTATTACAAAATTCTTCATATGCAATCGCATCAAACTCTATAGGTCTTGTAGTTGCTAATAATCGCTGCGCAGTCATTTTAATTAACTTACCAGCAATATCTTTAATTCTGTTTTTAAGCGTAGCCTTACGTTTTTGCCAATTAGCGCCACCAAGCTTATCTAATACGGCATCGTTACTACCGTACTTTTTTATTTGGTCAATATTCTCAACTGGTAGGTATAAGATATCGTTATTTGCGTAAATAATTTTTAAACAATCATGCGCAATATCATCCACATAGATGGTTTGGATTTGAGAGAACATGCCTATACCATGTTCTTTATGTACAATTAATTCACTTTCAGAAATATTATCCAATTCGGTTAGGATATTTTTTAGTTTTCTCTTAGTGGATCTATGGCCTTGTGTAGTGAATTTATCACCTAATATGTCTTGTTCAGTAATAAATAAGTATTTATCTGTAATAAAACCGTGGGATAAAGGAGCTATAGTTAGGTTTATAAAATTCTTTTTAGCTAGGGATAATTTACGAATTTCTTTTGTGACATATTCATAATCAGTGGCAATATTTTTAATTCTTTCGCGTCCGCTTTTAGAATTACATAAGATTACAGGAATTTTTTTCTTATGCTCAACAATAGTTTCAAATAACTTATCAAACTCTGTCTTTTTTTCAAGTTTAGCCTGAGTGCTAATACTTCCCATAGCAGAGTATTGTTTGTGTATACCAGCTTCTAGTAAAATGTTGTCTGTTTCAATTAAGTTAGATTTAGCTTCTTCTGCACTTGTAATTAAGTCTTTAACTGGAAGAGCGAAATAAAATGAATCTGGATTTGCTTTATTTGATAATATGCGAGATTCATAAAAATCATGATATGTGTGTTCGTACTCAAGCAGTGCTTGCACACATAAATTATCATATATTACTTGGTGTTCGCCTAGGAAAGAACTTAAGCTATGCATTTCTTTGTAAAACAAAGGCAGTAGATGTTCATAGCCATGAAATTTCTGACCCAAAACGATTGATTCATACAAAGGGCTTTTAATGTGGTTTACACCAAATAGACGTAGAAAATTATTTTTAAAATCAGTGATGGTAGTAGAATTCAGTAGTGTTTCACTGGCAGAAGAGAGGGTTACTTCGGTTAGTGCAATTTTAGAGATTTGACTATAAGTATCAAATTCTTTGATAGATTCAATATTATTCCAACCAAAATTAATTCTATAGCCTTGGCTGCTGTGTGTAACTAAATCTACTATTTCTCCTCTAATAGCAAATTCACCACTATCAACTGCGCTAGCAGAGCGACTAAAGCCATTTGCCACTAGGTATGAGGAGAGTTCTTCAATATCTATTTTTAACCCTGTTTTTAGTGCAAGGGTAGAATGCAAAAAAACCGCAGGTGCTGGTAATTTGTTTAACAAATTTTGAGCTGCAGTAACAATTATTTTAGGGGTTTTACTCTGGGCTAACATTGTTAATGTTGCAGCTCTTCGTGATAAAATCTCGTTGCTTGGAGATACTCGGTCATACGGCACAGTATCTAGGCTTGGTAAAAACAATGCTTTTTCAGAGTTGTCGTCATTACCATCAAAAAAAAGTAATTGTTTATATGCTGTAAGTGCGCTTTCTTCATCTGCGCAGAGTAACAAAATATTTTTATTTTGTTTGCAAAAACGTTCATATGCAAAAAATTGCTTTGATGAAAAGGGGATTTCAATTTTCTTCATTTTGATGAGGGCTCAAAATTTAGTATTTGAGACATCAGGTGTGATTTGTGTTCTGTGGGAACATCTTTCTTTCTGGTGTACCAATCATAAATATCCGCATCTGTTAGCTGCAATATTTTGTTAAAAATTTGCAATTCATTATCCTTCATTTCTTTTATATTAAGTTTGGCAAACTGTCCTATAATTAAGTCAGTTTCTTTACATCCTCGATTACAACTTTGATATAGTAATTTTTTAATCAATTGTTGTCTATTTTCAATATCCATGATTATTGGTCTTGCAAAAAAATTTAATAACAATATTATTGATCACAACAGAAAAAAATCAAGATTAAAGTGCATAATCGTAAGTCACTCCCTCTTTATTTTGTGATTAAGATTTTATTACCAAGGATATTTTGAACACGATGAAACAGCTCAACCATGCTAATTCTAAACAAGAAACTAATGGCTATTATAACAACCTTTGGAAGGATGTTAGTCGTGATTTAATAGCACATTATGGGGAAGATTTATATAAAAGTTGGTTAAGTAAAATAGATTTTATTGAAGTTCAAGATGGATCTTCTGTTATTCTTGCCGCTCCTAGTAACTTTGTTCGAGATTGGATTAAAGCTAATTATCAAGATGTGATTACACAACTTTGCCTGCATCACGATGCACGTCTCAAGCAAGTAGATATTATCACGCAGGAAAGAGTTACCATACCTAAAACAACTTTAGTAGAATCTGCAGAATTAGAACTTGCAGAACAAGGTTTTTCTCTAGACAGTAACAACAATTCTTTAACCTATCTAGACCCTAGATTTACTTTTGACAATTTTGTCGTTGGATCACCAAATGAACTTGCTTATGCAGCAGCATTATCAGTAGCGGAATCTGACAGTGCTGTTGTTAAATCAAATCCATTATTTTTATATGGCGGCGTTGGGTTAGGTAAAACCCACTTAATGCATGCAATCGCTTGGCATTGTCATATTAAAAGCCCCAATAGAAAAGTGCTATATATGTCAGCTGAGAAATTTATGTATCGGTTTATAAAAGCCTTGCGTAATAAGGATGTGATGTCATTTAAAGACGAATTTCGTTCAGTTGATATTTTGATGATAGATGATATCCAATTTATTTGCGGAAAAGAAAGCACTCAAGAAGAATTCTTTCATACCTTTAACGCTATTATTGATAACAACAAGCAAATGGTTATTTCTTGTGACCGCTCGCCAAGTGATCTAGATAATGTTGAAGATCGTATAAAATCAAGACTTGGATGGGGTCTAGTTGCTGATGTTCATAGCACAACTTATGAACTGAGAGTAGGTATCTTGGAATCTAAGTTAGAAAAGATGGATATTAAAATATCTCAAAATGTAATTGATTTTTTAGCATCAAAAATAACATCAAATGTCAGAGAGTTAGAGGGAGCTCTTAATAAAGTAATAGCGCATTCAACTTTGGTTGGACGAGAAGTAACATTAGAAAACACCCAGGATATTTTAAGGGATTTATTGCGTTCTAATGAACGTATTATTAATATAGAAGAAATCCAAAAAAGAGTAGCTAGTAGATATAATATCAAAGTATCTGAAATGTCATCTGCTAGGCGCTCACGTTCAATTGCCAGGCCACGTCAGATTGCTATGTATTTGTCAAAAAAACTTACATCCAAAAGTCTTGCGGATATTGGTGCTAACTTTGGCAAAAAAGACCATACAACAGTAATGCATGCTGTAAAAAAAGTAGAAGTTTTGATGTTAGAAGATGCAGATTTTCGTGAAGAAATTACTTTGCTTACAAGAATTTTACAAAGTTAAGAGGTGAATTTATGACAAATAAAAGTAACTTAGAAGTATTAATACAAACTAAAGATTTAGTGCATGCGCTTAGTTTTGCAAGTTCGGTAGTAGAAAAAAGAAATGTATTATCTGAACTAAGTAATATTAAATTGGTTGTAAAGAATGGCGCTATTGAGATTGGTGCTACAGATATGGATTTGTATCTAAAACAGGATATCGGCGCTGAAGTTATATTTGAAGGCGAAACTACGGTTTCAACACAAACTATTTCTGATATTATACGCAAAATCCCAGATACTGAAATTCGTTTAAAACAATTAGCCGAGTCAGATAAACTTGAAATTACGGGTAAAAATTGTCGTTTTGAACTATTGACACTACCAGCGATACAATTCCCAGCTATGGAAGATATAGATTCAGAGGTTAATTTGAGTGTTCTTTGCGAAGAATTTGCCCGCATAATTGAATATACAAATTTTGCTATGTCAAATGAAGAAACTCGTTATAATCTCAATGGCATATATATGCACGTACAGGAGAAAAAATTCTGCGCTGTAGCAACTGATGGGCATAGATTGTCTATTGCATCAACGCCGTTACAAAACAAAGTGGAAGAATTTGGTGTCATTGTACCGCGTAAAACAGTTGGCGAGCTGTTAAAAATTGTTAAAGACGCAAAAAATATCCAGTCAGACATACATATATTTCTTGCAAGCAACAAGATAAAATTCAAATGTAATAATTTAATCCTAATCTCTAAATTAATTGATGGCACTTTTCCTGAGTATTCTTCGTTTATTCCGGTGGATAATGAAAATAAACTAACAATAAGTACCAAGCTTCTTGCCGGAGCTATTGACCTTGTAGCCACTGTAACCGTTGATAAATTTCGTGCTGTTAAAATGTCTATTGATAATAAAGTTATGGAGATTACAGCTTCTGGTGAAGCCAAAGGGGCAGCTAGTGAAAATTTATTATTTTCTGAAGAGGCTAATAATTATTGTAGTTTTTCTGGAAGTGAAGTCAGCATTGGGTTTAATCCTAAATATATTAGTGATGTACTTGGGGCACTTAATGAAGGTAAAGTGGAGATTTATTTTAAGGATGCTTTCTCTCCAGTGCTCATTAAAACCGTGCAAAATCCGGAAGATAGTTTTGTTGTCATGCCTGTAAAAGTTTAAAAAACTCATAAACTGAGTTATAATATCCAAACAAGCTTAAGTATTAATTTAAACTATACTTTATGGAGCACAACAAATGTCTAAAATACATTCAAAAGATGATTATTTGCGTCAAGAAAAAGCTTTTCATTTAATGAGTTTATCTGCTATTGCTACTTCAAATACAGCTTTTGCAAAACAAGTTGATTCATTGGGATTTAAATTGCTTCCTGATTACTCTCATGGTGATTTATCCAAACCAAGATTTTGTTGCACTGCGGTGCAAAACAAAGAAAACCTTAAAGAGGTTTTTTTATTAAACCGAGGCTTACCTTGGGAAAAAATGAATTTTTGGGGATGTCTCGAAGAGCTTCCGGATATACTAGCTGCCACTAGAGGTAAGGAGCCAGAAGACACACATTTATTGACAAAAAAATTATATGACATACGAAGGGATAAAGACCTTGAAAAAATAACTGTAATAGGTCATTCACGAGGGGCGTTGGTTGTTGATCACACAGCAGATAAGGTTGAGATTGCGTCATCGAAATATACTTCTGTGCTTACCTTGTCTGCAGAATCACCAGGCGTTAGCTGGCTTAATATTCAAAATCCAGATTACATTCAGTATATTTCAGATTTTCATAGTATAATTAATTCTTGTGGAACTCCCTCATCTCCAAGGCCGATAGCGATTCAAAATACACCACAAAATATTACGGGTAGAGAATTTGTTGAGCTAGGCTTTGAACTACATGGCATACAAAGCCTGTTGGATAATTTTTCTTCTCAAGCGCCTTTGGCCCCAAGGCCTGCATGTTTCTCCTATGCATATGAAGACTTTATAAACAAAGGTGGTAAACCTAGTCTGCAAGCTGCTATAGCCGTAAAAGGGGGGAATATGATTAAAAACATGTCGGCCATACCAGCGACTATGTGTAATTTGTTGATTGATGCAATTAGACCTGATAGTTATGCTATTAAGGAAAATGATTTCTGGAATGGCTGGAATGATTTGGAAGGTTTAGCTGAAGTTGCTCTAACAGGTTTAGCTATAGAATGCTTATTTTAAAATATATTATAACCGGTAAAGAATCAACTTATAGTCTTTTTAGTTTATAATTATCATAAACTGGTGGGCGGTAGAAGATTCGAACTTCCGACCTCTACGATGTCAACGTAGCGCTCTAACCAACTGAGCTAACCGCCCGACTAAGAGTTTAAGTCACCGCTTTTTTACCTCTTATTTGCTTTAAATTCAAGGATTTAATTTGCTAATAGAGAAAAAATATCATAAAAATTAGAAAAAGCATTGAGGTATAAATGAAGTTGTCAGAAAAGCTGTATAACCATAACAATAAGATCACAATAGCTTTGGATGGGCCATCAGCTGCTGGTAAAGGTCTGATAGGCACTATGCTTGCAAAAGAATTTGCTTTAACTTATGTGCAATCAAGCATAGTTTACCGAGGGCTAGCTTATGTTTGTATGCAAAAAAACATCCTTCCAGAAGATACTAGTAATGTAATAAAATTATCATCTAGTGTAGACGTTATTGCAAGTGTAAAGGGTATCGATTTAAATATTGAAAGCTTGGGCGATATTGCTTCAAAAATATCCGTATTACCAGAAGTACGAGCTAATTTAGGCAATTATTTACAGGAATTCATAAAAACCACTCCTAGAATTGTTATGGAAGGGCGGGATATTGGTACTGTTGTTGCTCCTAATGCAGACCTGAAAATTTTTATTAATGCAAATGTCGAGATAAGGGCAGAGAGGCGATATAAACAGTTGCTTTTAGAAGGAAAAGATTGTACACTTAGCGACGTTTTGGATCTATTGAAAAGTAGAGATGAGCGGGATAGATTACGCAGTGCTGCTCCTCTTAAAGTCGCTGATGACGCATTTGTTATTGATGCAAGCTATCTTACTCCTGCAGAAATAATTCAAGACATAAAAATTTTTGTTGGCAAGTAGATCACTTATAAGCCTTAATGTCATTAGATTTGCTTGCTCTTGTTAATTTAAAATTTGACTAAAATTTGACATTAATTTAGTCGTTATTGATATATTTATGAAAGCTAATAAAAAAAGATTTATTCCTCAACTAGCAGATTTTACTCCATCAACAGAAGATTTTTCTAAATTACTCGAAAGCGTAGATACCTCTCATGTTAAAGAGGGATCAGTAGTAAAAGGGCAGGTCGTTGACGTAGGCCCAGAAGTAATTATTGTTGACGTTGGTTTAAAAAACGAAGGGCGTATAGCTGTTAGTGAATTCCAGATGGTCAAAGGTACAGAGTTACCAAAAATAGGTGACATCGTTGATGTATATGTTGAAAGAGTAGCTGGTAGAAGAGGTACAGTCCTTAGTCGCGAAAAAGCAATCCGTGAAGATTCTTGGGTTAAGCTTGAGCAAATATTTGAAAAACAAGAAAATGTCACTGGTGTTATTTTTGGCAGAGTCAAAGGTGGCTTCACAGTAGATCTAGATGGCGTTGTAGCATTCTTACCTGGAAGCCAAGCAGATGTTAGACCTATTAAAGATCCAACATCTATTATGGACATCCCACAACCTTTCCAAATTTTAAAAATGGATAGAAAACTTGGGAACATCGTTGTTTCAAGAAAAGCTATACTTGAAGAATCTCGTTCAGAAGCAAGAGAAGAAATGCTTGCACAAATCAAAGAAGGTGATGTACTTGATGGTGTTGTAAAAAATATTACAGATTACGGTGCATTCGTTGATTTAGGTAGTGTAGATGGTTTATTACACGTTACTGATATTTCATGGAGTAGAATCAATCACCCATCTGAGGTATTGACTTTTGGCCAAGAAATCAAGGTGGTTGTAATTAAATTCAACGAAGATACTAAGAGAATTTCTCTAGGTATGAAGCAATTAGATGCTAACCCTTGGGATAATATTACTGAAGAAATCCCAGTTGGCAAAGTCATGAATGGTAAGGTTACAAACATTGCTGATTATGGTGTATTCATCGAACTTAAAGATGGAATTGAAGGACTAGTTCACTCTTCAGAAATATGCTGGGGCAAGACTAATCAAAACCCTAAGAAGCTTCTAACTATCGGACAAGAAGTAGAGTTTGTAATTCTTGATGTTGATATTGATAGACATAGAATTTCTTTGAGTATTAAAAAATGCCAAGATAATCCTCTTGTTAAATTTGCGCAAGATAATCCAGTTGGTAGCATAATCAAAGCTCCAATTAGAAACATTACTGATTTTGGTATGTTCGTAGCGATTGATCTTAATACAGACGGAATGATTCATGAATCTGACCTAAGTTGGGAAGGTAACGGAGCTGAGCTTCTAAAAAATTACACTAAAGGTGATGAAGTAGAATGTAAAGTTTTGAGTATTGACGTAGATAAAGACAGAGTAGCTTTAGGCGTTAAACAATTAACGGCTGATCCTTATGAGGGTCAAGTTGATGAATTCAAGAAGAATATGGTTGTTACTTGTACCGTCGTTACAGCAAATAATGATGGTCTAGAAGTAACTATTGATGGTAAAGCTTTTGGCTTTATTAAGAAAGTTGACCTTTCCTCAGAAAGATCAGAGCAGAAAACAGATAGATTTGTAGAAGGTGATAGACTTGATGCAAAAGTTATTACGGTGGATAAAGCAAGCCGTAAATTATCATTATCTGTAAAAGCCCTTGAAATGGATGAGCGTGACAAAGCTATCAAAGAATATGGTTCTACTGATAGTGGTGCTAGCCTTGGAGATATTTTGGGCGCAGTGCTTGAAGAAGGCAAAAAATAATTACTAATTTCGTTATAAGACCTCATTTGCAGCTTATTTTTGCAAGTGAGGTCTTATATATTCATACCTATAAGGTAATATAAATTATGGATAGTATTTTAATTCGTGGTGGTAAGCCTCTAATTGGTGAAATCACTATAAGTGGTTCAAAAAATGCGTCTTTGCCTCTTATGGCTGCATCTTTATTAACTGAACAAACCCTCGAACTAACTAATATTCCACAGTTGTCTGACATTACAACCATGAAGCAGCTTTTAGCTAACCATGGTACAGCTATAGAATCAACAATACAAAATGATGATAGTCTGACATTACAATTATCTTCAAAATCTATCGACAATTATCTTGCTCCATATGACATTGTACGAAAAATGCGTGCATCAATATGGGTTCTTGGACCTTTGTTAGCTAGATTTGGTGATGCTAAAGTTTCTTTACCAGGCGGATGTGCTATTGGGGCTAGACAGGTTGATCTACACATAGCAGTTATGGAAGCTATGGGAGCAACTATCGAAATTGAAAAAGGTTATATTCATGCAACCATAAAAGGACGCCTTCAAGGTTGCCATTTTTCTTTCTCAAAACCATCTGTTGGTGCTACCATAAATGCTATTTTATCTGCAGTGTTAGCTGAAGGAGAAATGCATTTGTCAAATTGCGCACGCGAACCAGAAATTGTGGATTTGTGTCATTGCTTAAATCAGATGGGCGCAGAAATTAGTGGTATCAACACTGGTGAATTAATAATAATTGGTAAAAAAGAATTGTTTGGCACTAGTTATAGGGTTTTGCCAGATCGTATTGAGGCTGGCACATATATGATAGCAGCAGCTGCGACTAAAGGTGATGTCAAATTGCTTGGTATTAATTATGATATAGTGGAAAATTTAGCATCGCGAATGAAAGAAGCCGGGGTGCATATAGAGCCCGGTAAAAATTATATTCACGTTAAACATAATGGAGCCATTAACGCAGTTAATATCTCCACTCAACCATATCCTGGCTTTTCAACGGACTTACAGGCACAGTTTATGTGCTTAATGGTATTTTCCTCTGGTTCGTCTATGATTTCAGAAAATATTTTTGAAAATCGTTTTATGCATGTGCCCGAATTATGCAGAATGGGAGCAAATATTATTATAAATGGCAACAATGCTGTAGTAAAAGGAGTAGATCATCTAACTGGCGCAGAAGTAATGGCAAGTGATTTACGCGCCTCAGTATCACTCATTATTGCTGGTTTATGCGCAACAGGTGAAACAAAAGTCAGAAGAATTTACCATTTAGATCGTGGTTATCAATCACTTGAAAAAAAATTAGCTAGTTGTGGAGCTGATATTTCACGTATTATTGGTGACGTAGTTTAACATAACAAAGAAAACATGACCAAAGAAGCTATTATTATTGACGGTAAAAAAATTAGCGAGCATATACTTGCTGATTTAAAGCATCAAATAGAAACAGAAGATGTAGTAGCTAAATTAGCTATCATTCTTGTTGGCGATGACCCTGCAAGTAAAATTTATGTGCAAAATAAAATGAAAGCCGCTCAGAGGGTAGGTATACTTACTGAGCTCAAGAATTTTGATAGCGATATCACAGAAAAACGATTACTAAAAGAAATAACCGCATTAAATACAGATCCAGCAGTCTCAGGAATTATTATACAAATGCCATTACCTGAACATATAAGCAAGTTTAAGGTAATCATGGCTGTGGATCCTATGAAGGATGTTGATGGATTTCATCCTATAAATGTTGGCATGCTTTATAGCCCATACCAACACGGCTTTGTACCATGTACTGCTCGTGGTTGTCTAAAACTAATTAAATCTTGTGAAAATGACTTGCAGGGCAAAAATGTTGTAATAATTGGACGCTCAAACATCGTTGGAAGGCCCCTTGCTGCATTATTGCTAAAAGAAGATTGTAGCGTTACTATCTGCCATTCAAAGACAAAAAATCTTGCAGATATTACTTCAAAAGCAGATATCGTTATTTCAGCAGTCGGTAGACCAAAATTCCTGACTACAGAATATTTTAATTCTAATGCTATAGTCATTGATGTTGGTATTAATAGAATAATATCTCAAAATAAATGCGAATTAGTAGGTGATGTTGATTTCCAATTCGTAAAAGATAAGGTAAAGTATATAACGCCAGTGCCTGGTGGTGTTGGTCCAATGACAGTAGCATATTTACTAGTTAATACTTATGCTGCTAAAATAGAATTAGATAAATTATAAACACCTATTATGGATCAAGACTTAGTTATAGCGATAAAAAAACTTATAACAAAGGCAGGTCGCATAGCACTTGAGGCTAGAGAAAATGGAATAAACGTTGAATGGAAAGAAGATAATTCTCCAGTCACCGATGCTGATAAAGCCATTTCACAATATATTTTTGATGGTTTGTTTAAATTAACACCAGAAATCCCCATAATTTGTGAGGAAAGGCCATTAGTTTCCATAGATAAGGATAAACAATTTTGGCTAGTAGATCCCATTGACGGCACACGTAGTTTTATCAGCTACAAAGATAGTTTTACAGTAAATATTGCTTTAGTTGATAATAGAAAAGCTGTATATGGTTTTGTTTATCAGCCAACTAAAGGAATGTTATACTTCACCGATGGAAATAAACAGTTTTGTATTGAGCAAAATGGTAAGCCTTTGGCTAAAAAGGTTCATAACCAAGATGGGTTCGTCGCTATAGTGAGTTCAAATAATTTTAATTCTATGACTTCAAACTACCTCAAATCAAATAATTTTGTAGAAGTAATATCTGTCCCAAGTTCTTTAAAACTATGCTTAATAGCCGAAGGAGTAGGGGACGTCTATCCTAAATTTGGTACAACTATGGAATGGGATATAGCAGCAGGACATGCTCTAATTATAGCAGCCGGCGGTGATATATATCTACCAAGCGGTGAATTAATGCTATATGCCAAAGAGAATTTTCAAAATCCACATTTCATAGCAGCCAATAAAAAATGGCTAAAGGATTTAGCAACTTAGTAATTTAAATGAACACCTAAGGTTGTTATTTCATACAATTATCTGATTAAAATATATGCTTGACATTTGTTAGTATATCTGACTAACTAGTAAATGTACCTAAATTAATTAAAGGGAGTGTAGAATGAAACATAATACATTAGCTGTATATCTATTTTTTATCACTTTACTAGTATTTGTTGGTTCTGCAGCAGCAGTAGATTATAAATCACAAAAACAAGAGGAAGATATGAAAACAATTACCGAAGAGTTAGCAACACTAAAAGACAATATTAAGACTTACAGCCTAGAAAAAAGTCAAAATATCGAGAACACACTTGGCAAATATATGCAAAAAACTAAAACAAGTTTTAATGAGCTTAGTTCATCTGCAAAAAAGAAACTTTCAGCTAAATATGATGAAGCACAAGTGGCTTATGATGAGATAAAAAACTCTGCAGAAGGGAAAAAACAGGACGTTTATAAAAAAACAGTTCTAAAATTAGAAGATCTTAATACAGAAATTGAAAAAGCTATTAAAGAGGAAAAGGAAGAGAAAAAATAAAGTATAAGGATGATAATTTCAAAGCTTAGAAAAACCATCTTGTAACCCGGGTAACTATAAAATGTAATGTTTGTGAATGGGGAATATGAAGTATGATGAATTACATTTTGAGCAATATAAGATGCTTATAGACGCCCTTAAGAGGGACGAAGGCACTAGAGAAGCCTCCAACCAGCTTTGGATTATAGTAAATTCAGTAGCTTTGACAGTGGTTAACTATGTCCAAACTCTTCAAAGCACGAAGCAATCCATGGGAGCCTTAGAAAATTTTGCAAGTTTTGGACTCGTACTAGTAGGTTTTTGTTTTAGCTTGCTTTGGTTAAGCTCTTTAGCTGCCATTAAAGAAAAAATAGCTAAAAAAAGCAAGCTGATTCTAGAGTTTGAAAAACAATGGAATTCTCAAATATTTTCACAGCTTCTAACCAAAAATGAAGATTTTGCTACTAGTATTTCTGTTACTAAGCGTGAAATGTTTGCGCCTAGCGTGTTTATATTATGGTATCTGTCGTTAGGATTTTTGCTTTACTATCTGTGGTAAATCTTTTCTGGAGAGCCCTTTTTACTGGTAAAGTTTCAATGCAAAGCGCCATTTATTACGGTTACACCCAGAGCAATAAACCTACTTTTTATAGTGTGTAATGATTGGCTAAACGCTCATAACCAAGATGGGTTTGTTGCTACTTCGCATTCTATAGCAGCCAATAAAAAATGGCTAAAAGATTTAGCAAATGGGTAATTTAATGAACATCTACGAGCTTTTGAAAATTTGAATACTATCAGAAAGCTGCTGACCAAGGGAATAAAGTAGCTATTGATAATTTAAAAGTAAAAGGAGGAATAGCGGAACCATTTGGGTGCAAACCAAACTAGCTATTTCTGCTTTTAAGCAAATAAAAGAAGTTGGCATAAACGAATGGAACGGCGGACGACAAATGTATAATATTCACCCGATCTCGCAAGTTGATTTTTTCCGGAATAAAAGAAAGCAGATTGATTTTTGATAAGGACAAATATTACATGGCATTAATTATATAGTAAATTAAGTTGGAATTTGCGCATAGTTATGGTACAGTAAAAAGAAAATGCCAGCATCATATAGCAAAGATTTTCGAAGCAAAGTAATG
>CAJQOE010000076.1 GCA_905479885.1 uncultured Rickettsiaceae bacterium
TTTAACTGTATTGTTAGAATTTATTCATTGATCTTATAGCAGAGCTAATTTTTTCCAGTTTTATATAAAAAATAATGTCTGGTAGCCGTTAATTTTTTAAAGTTTTTTCAAAAAGCGTCCTTTTCGTTCAGACACTAGTTATAGCAATAACCTCGGGCGTTATCTCCTTAATATCAGGAGGGGTTTCCATAGGATCATTCTTTCATTTTAAACAAAAATTTTCTGCTGTTACGAAAGATACCACTACCGTCGATATAGAAAATGAAATGGTTGAAGAAGACGTAGAATGGGGACACAAAAAAACTAAAAAACAAAAAATACATATTGAAGATATAGATTTTGAAACTGTAAATAACGAGATGGGCATTACCAGAACTGGTTTACCAAATGCAACAGCTGAGAGATTAGCTGGTGGTGCATCTGATGCATTAAAGCTTATATCTGCGCCAACGTCTGCAATCGGAGGAGGAAAACTAGATTATGAACCTGAACATGCAACAGAAAAAGCTTTAGCAAAGAATCATCCCAAAGCTAAAAAAGTAATGCAAAAAGACATATCAGCAAGTGACTCTGAAGATGAGATGGAGCTTGCATTGCCTAAAACTATAAAATCATCAAGTATTAAAATAGAGGAAATGATCAACACTCCGGAAGTGCTATTAATAACAGCTTCTGCAGAAATAATGGGAGAAAGTGCGGCTCATGATCTAAGTGACAGTCAATAATATGTAAAGCTCTATACTTGATTTAGCAACTCTACTTAATATAATACAGTGAAAACTACTCTCAGAAAAATTTGATTAATCTGAGAGTAGTTTTTTTAATCAATTTCTTCTATATTTACTATGATCACTGGAGTTTTATTAGTCTCACTCTTGATGATTCTACGCAGAGCTCGTCTAACGCATGCTTCTATTTGATCATTAATTAAAATTCCTTTAGAAGCTTTTCTCTGATCCTGTAGAACATTTATAACTTCTTCTTTAATGGATAAAATTAACTCCCCATC
This sequence comes from uncultured Rickettsiaceae bacterium, assembly GCA_905479885.1. Lineage (GTDB taxonomy): Bacteria > Pseudomonadota > Alphaproteobacteria > Rickettsiales > Rickettsiaceae > Megaera_A. The sequence continues at coordinate 1,010 of CAJQOE010000076.1, forward strand.
TTCAATATGATCAAGCAAACCTGGCATAGAAAGCATTGGGGGCGTTGCTAATTTTAATTTACTGTCTAACACAATAGATGCAACTACGATACCATCTTCACGCATTCTTCTACGCATTTTAAAGATCACAGAATCTTCTGGTAGCAAATAATTACCATCAACAGCTAAATAGCCATTCTTAACGGTATCTATGACTTTTGAGCCATCTTTTTCTAGTAGCACTACGCTGCCATTTTCCACTTCAACTGCATGCTTAATACCATTAGCTCTAGCTAATTTTGCATGCTCATGAATATGTACAGGTTCACCATGTACTGGAATACAAACATTAGGACGAATTAATTTATACATCTCTTTCAGTTCTTCAACTGCTGGATGACCAGAAACGTGTACGAAATGATCCCTTTCAGTTATGACTTCAACGCCTTTTTTAACAAAAACATTGAATAAGCTGAAGATCTTTTTATCGTTTCCTGGAATAATTTTGGAAGAAAAAATAACTGTATCTTTTGCAGCAAGCTTAATAGAATGGTGAGAACCATTAGCCATCTTGCCAGTTGCGGCCATAGATTCGCCTTGACAACCAGTTGCTATAATTAGCAGCTCTTCTCTTTTGTAATTACCAACTGATCTTTCATCAATTAGTGGAATTATATTGTTTAAATAACCACTTTCCTGCGCGGCAGCAAACATTCTGTGTAAACTACGACCAGTGAGAGCTACTTTTCTGCCTGCCTTCTGCCCAGCATGAATTATAGTATCTAAACGTGCTAAATTTGATGCAAAAGTTGTCACCACTACCATTTTAGGACATTCTGCTATAATTTTTACAAGGCTTTCACGCACATCTCCTTCAGAACCTGATACTCCTGGGTTAAAAACATTTGTTGAATCACAAACTAATGCAAGAACGCCTTCGTCACCACAAGCTTTCAGGGCCTTTTGGTCAGAGGCTTCACCTACTATAGGTCGTGGATCAAATTTCCAATCACCAGTATGTAGCACGTTACCTTCAGAGGTTCTAATCATTAGAGCTTGCATTTCTGGAGCTGAATGCGTAAGCCTAATCATTTCAATAGAAAACGGACCTAATTCTAATTTATCTTTTGGGTCTACCGCATTAATTTTCATATCCTTGGAAAAGGAATATTCTGATAATTTGCTTTTCAAGAACGCTTTAGTAAATTTTGTGGTATAAATTGGGCATTCAAGCTCGTTCCACAAATATTGAATAGCACCTAAATGATCTTCGTGCGCATGCGTTAAAACTATTCCTAACAAGTCTTTCTTATGTTCTTCGATAAAACTAACGTCCGCTACTACCATATCTACGCCAGGTAAGTGGTCGTCTGCAAAGCCACTGCCACAATCGACCATGATCCATTTTCCTTGCAAATGGTATAAGTTTACGTTAATCCCTATTTCATTTGAACCACCAAGAGGTACAAATAATAATTTATCTTTATATGCTTTCAGGTTGAATGACATTTATTTTACTATATTATTAAAAAAATTTTGAATAGTTAGTTATAACCTATTATTGATGCTCAGTCTATGATTAATAACCCATTGGTTACTATAAGCTTAATAATGTCTGGCATATTAATGCTGGTTTTTATATTTTATCCCGAGCTAGATATAACTATATCTGAATTTTTTTATTATTCAGAGATAGGTTTTAAGTACAAGAATCAGGCTGTTATTCAATTTTTTTTTCGTATTGTGCCTGCACTGACTAAATTATTCGTTGCTATATGTTTTCTATATATGATCTATCTTGCAATAAGACATAAAAACATCAAACCAGCTTTAAGGTCTTGGGCTTTTTTCTTATTTATAAGCGCAGCTATTGCTCCCGGCCTTACAGTAAACTCTTTATTGAAAGAAAATTTTGGTAGAGCGCGTCCAAGTCAAATAATAGAATTTTCTGGAAAGAAAGAATTCACTCCAGCATTTATTATTTCTAACCAGTGTGATACAAACTGTTCTTTTTCTTCTGGTCATGCTGCTATGGGTTTTTATTTTACCGCCATAGCGTATATCATGAGCACCATATATTTTAATCGAATATATATATTAGGACTGTTTTTTGGGACTTTTGTTGGAGTTTCACGTATTGTAATGGGGGGGCATTTTGCAAGCGATGTAATTGCCTCTGCCTTTATCGTGTTATTTTTAAACCATATAATATATCTTCTATGGAAAAACAAGATTTTAAAATGCAAAAAATTGCAGTAGTTTCTGGAACAACTGAAGAATCATCTAGAATCATGACTTCTTTAGAGAAAATTTTTACAAAATGTACGCCAGAAGATGCTGATCTAATTATAGTTATTGGTGGCGATGGCAGCATGCTGCACGCATTGCACAAATATATGCACCTAAATATACCCTTTTATGGAATAAATGCTGGAAGCGTAGGTTTCCTAATGAATAGCCT
>CAJQOE010000077.1 GCA_905479885.1 uncultured Rickettsiaceae bacterium
ATTTTATCTTGAAATGATTTCCAGAATCTGTTATCAACCTTAATTGGAATAGGACAGGTGTCCGAGTGGTTGAAGGATCTGGTCTTGAAAACCAGCGTGCGAGCAATCGTACCGTGGGTTCGAATCCCACCCTGTCCGCCAGTTTTTCACTGGATTTTCCTCATTTACCAACATATCTCTAGGCCTAATTATTCAAGGCTACGACGAGTGTTAAAGTTCTGACCTGTAAATGGAGATAAATAAAATTAAGAAAAGTCAGGTCCTATGCAAACTACAAACATGATCAGACTCGATAATTTCATTCAAATACTTGACTTATTAATATTCTAAATTTGGATTGCATCCCTATCAATTGCAATGCTGTGATGGTTTTGCCAGGAGTTGGGTTTTTGTCTGCATTTGGTATTAATTTTAACGCTTCCCCAAACAAATAGCTGCGTTTTAGGCAGCTAAATCAATTGCCAATTTCTATATTTTATCATGTTATGGTACAACTTAATTAATATAATTAGGAATAAACATATCATGAAACTAGATATAATTAACATTGAAGAGGAAGAAGATAAGGCTAATTCAGTACTCACGAATGAAGCTAATATAGTTACATTTCCCTTATCTGCTCTAGATCAAGAAATAATACAAACAATGCAAGAAATGCTCTATAAACTTGAAGGAGTCGGTCTTGCCGCAACGCAAGTAAATATCAACAAAAAAATTGCGCTAATTTATATTCCAGACAGCGCTGCCCTGCTTAGAGAAGATATTCGTACATACCCTATGCATACTATTATTAATCCTGAATATATAGGGATTGAAGAGGCGCCCAAAGTAAGTGATTTTGAAGGATGTTATTCTGTCAAACACACCTACGGAAAAGTCTTACGCTATCAAGCAATCCAAGTAAAGTACCAAAATATTATTGGCGAGACAATAGAAGAAACCGTCTCCGGATTCTATGCAAGAGTATTACAGCACGAAATTGATCATCTAAACGGGTTATTAATCACAGATCGCCTTACTCCCGATTGCTTGCAAGGCACCTTTGAAGAAATGCTTGAGATCCGTCGGCAAGAATTACCCATAGACAAGCAAAAACAGCTTGATGAATTAATAAAAGATAAAAAAATGAGCTCAAAGGACAAGAAATAAATGCATAAGTTAGTCATATTCCTATTGATATTTATTAATACCGCCTTTGCCAGTGAGCATGGTAAGAATGTTGCTGAAAAAGAAACTTCATTACTTGCGGATAGAGCACGTCTTTTGCTAATTGATCTCAACAAAGGCAATTATGCTAATATTGGTGGTATAGAAGCAATACATCTCGTGACTAAGCAAGCTATCAAAATATCAGCTAATATAGCTAACAATAATACACTAGAGATTGGCTCTGGCTTTGGTGGCGCAGCAAATGTTCTACAACAAGAAGGATTTAAACAAATTTGGGGTATTGATATAGACATATATGCAATTGAATATTCTAAACAACATTATCCTGATGTACAATTTGCTGTGGCAGATGCAACAAAGCTTACCGATATTTTTGAAGATGAATTTTTTTCATTCGTGTATATGTTCAATGTTGCACATGCAATCGAAGACAAGGTAGCAATGCTACAAAAAATAAAAGCTGTATGCAAAAAAAATGCAGTACTAGCGATATTTGACTATACCCTAAAAGACCCAACATATGCAGATGAAATTACTGGTCTTGCTGGCGATAAAATAACCCCTTTAAATCTCGATAAGTTTAAGACTTTACTTGCAATATTAGGATGGGAAGTCGTAGAAAACACTTACATTACTGAAAAATACAAACACTGGCATCAAAAATTACTTACTAAGATAGATTCACAACAAAATATGATTATAGCTAGGGGATATTCGCTAGAAGAAATAAAACTCCTGCAAGATAATTTATTGCATATGCTTTCTTTAATGAATGAAAATAAAGTAGGTGGCACCATATTGTTTGCAAAAAAATTACAAAAATGAGCATAACTCACTTTTTAATATCATTAAACTACTAAAATAATTAGTCTAAGTTAAAATTTTATTGTAACTTCAAACTACATGAATAAATTAGTATTATATCTATGATTGATCCAGGATGGATTTTGCATTTAAGGTCTGAGCATCTAACTGAGTTTTTTATTTTATTACCCTTTTTAGCAAGCGGAATATTTTATATCTCAACCATAGCTATTGGTTACTGGTTAAGACCAGGTGGGTGGACATTTGTGCAGCTTGGTTTTCTTGTACCATTTGCTACTATCATCAATCTAATTCTCAAACATAGTTTTGCTATAATAAGACCGCATGAAGATTTACATCTAGTGCATGTTGAGTCAATATTAGGTTTCCCTAGTGGTGACGTACAAGTGGCAATAGTTTTCTGGGGAATATGCTATTTAAGATGGACTAATAAATATTTTAGAACATTCTCCATTATAATAATTGCTTTAATAATGAGCTCAAGAATGTACCTTGGGGTGCATAGTTTACCAGACGTGATTGCAGGGCTATGTTTTGGACTTATTACCCTACTATGGTGGAAATTAAATATCACCCAAGCAATGGTACGTAGCTGGTTTAACGGTAAAATATCAAGTTACTGGGGGCTTTTAATAGCAATATTTACCCTCTATTTCCTTACGGTTGAAGAAGATATTACCTCATCTCTGTTTATTGTTTCTAGTGGCGCTCTAATCGGTTATGGCTTATCTTTAAAAAATATTGCTAAATGGACTTATGAGCCTGGAATGTTTTCTGCTTATCATATCACCTCTATTGGTCTTTCTTATATAATGCTCCTAATAATTGCCACAGTAATACCGACAATCAATCTCAATACAACTACAAAGGTTGTCAGTGGGGTTTTGGAATCTGGATTACTAATATTTATGATATTTTCAGTCTTTCCTTATATACAAAAAACTATCGCACGACTAGAACATGAAAAAAATATACGTAATGATGACTTGTAAGAAAATTCACTCTATTCAGGTAAATGCTGCAGACTTTCATTAACTGCACATAATTCTTGGTATATTTCTGGATCAATATTACCACCTGTTATCAATACAAGAATTACTTGATTTTTTGGTTGTGTCTTGAGCCACGCATGCGCAGCTGCCATGCTTATTGCAGCTGATGGTTCACAAGTTACTTTCATCATTTGTATTAACCATGCGGTCCAATAACGGATCAACTCTTCGTCTATTGAATGAAACCCATCTAACTTACGCAAATAGCTTAATGTACGCTCAGAAACAGCTAACGCGCGTAAACCGTCAGCGATGGTTTCTGGAGACTCCTGAAAACGGAAGATCTTCTGCGCTGTTAAAGATTGGTGTGCATCATTAGCTATGCTAGGCTCAGCGCCATGTAGCTGGGCGCTCGGCAACAATAATTCTTTGGCCAAATAAGCCCCCGAGAGCAAACCACCACCTCCACAAGGTCCAAAGATGGCATTGGGTTCCTCACCCATTTCTGCCATTTCCTGCAAGGCTTCATAGCAAATAGTACCAGCGCCTGCAATTGTAGCATCATCATCTGATGGGTGTAAGTAATGATATTCACCTTCACCATCTGTTCTCGCTAAATGCTCTGCTTCACCTCTAGTAGCAGTGTAAATAACTTCCGCCCCATAATATTCTGCTATACGTTTTTTAATAGCAGACACATTTTTAGGTAAATAGACCCTAGCGTGAATACCAAATAATTTAGCAGCATAAGACATAGCCAGTCCATGGTTACCGGTACTATATGCTACTATTCTCTGTGGAAATTTTCCTTCTTCCTTTAGAGATAGCAGGTGATTCAACACCCCACGAATCTTAAATGCTCCAGTTTTTTGTACCGCATCCATTTTAAAATATACTTTACTTCCCAACATTTCATTCAATAAATTTGAATGAAGCAATGGTGTTTTATGAATATAACCTTTAATACGCGAATAGGCTTTTGCCACTACTAAAGGATTTTGTATTGGTTGATTCATCTTATTTTGTACATCCTACTCAAAAGAAATGTTACCATAATTTTGTAATCGCTTGAAAACATTAGATGAAAGCATTATATAACTATCATTGATTTAATACACAAAAATTTATAAAGGTCTGAAAAGTATAATGAATACTGAGAAAAAAACTCTACCACTACTAACTCTTCGTGATGTTATAATTTTTCCTGGAACAATTGCGCCAATTTTTATTGGCAGAGAAAAATCTTTAAATTCTCTTCTTGCTGCTAAGAAAATTGAGGATGGTCAGCATATATTACTAACCACTCAAAAAAAACAAGACATTGAAGATCCCAAAGCGGCAGACTTATATAGAATTGGTGTTTTAGCAAAAATCATCCAAACAGTAAAGCTACCAAATAATAACGCTAAAATCTTAGTCGAAGCTATAAGCAGAGTAGCGCTTACTAACATAAGCGGTGAAGACATATTTGTTTCAGATTATTCCATTGTGCCAGATAAAGAAGTGAGTGATCTAGAGGCATTAAATGACCGTGCCCAATCAGCCATGGACTCTTTCAAAGAATATGCCAGAACCAATAAAAAAATAAATCTTGAAATTCTTAATATACTCAGCGAACAAAAGAACCCTAGCTACATTAGCAACATCATAGCATCGCATTTAACTTGCAAACTAGCAGTAAAACAAAAATTACTTGAAGAAATAGACGTACTAAAACGCTCTGAAATGCTAATTGATATAATCACTACGGAAAGCACTCATATAGACACTGAACAATCAATTCAGCAACGTGTTAAAAAACAAATTGAAAAAACACAAAGAGATTTCTATTTGAACGAGCAAATGAAAGCCCTGCAACAAGAAATGGATGGGGGTGATGAAAAATCTGATTTCTTTGACTTAGAGAAAAAAATTAAAAAACTAAAATTATCAAAAGAAGCTAGAGAAAAAAGTGAAGCTGAATTAAAAAAGTTAAAAATGATGAATCAAATGTCAGCGGAATCATCAGTTGTAAGAAATTACCTCGAAGCTCTTTTAGCAATGCCTTGGGGGCAGCGCACAAAAAATGCCATCGACATCAATAAAACTGAAGAAATCCTTGACCGAGATCATTATGGTCTAAAAAAAGTAAAAGAAAGAATAGTAGAATATTTATCCGTCTTAAAGCGCTCTAGAAAAATCAAAGGACCAATTCTGTGCCTAATTGGCCCTCCAGGAGTTGGTAAAACTTCTTTGGTCAAATCCATCGCTGAAGCTATGGGCAGAAAATATACTAAATTTGCTCTTGGCGGCGTACGCGATGAGGCAGAAATCAGAGGCCATCGTAAAACCTACCTTGGATCGATGCCAGGCAAAATTATTAATCTTGTTAAAAAATCAAAAGTAGACAACCCCGTCATGCTATTTGATGAGATAGATAAAATGAGTGCCGATTTCAGGGGTGACCCAGCATCTGCCTTGCTAGAAGTTTTAGATCCAGAACAAAATTCCCATTTTGTCGACCACTATTTAGAAGTAGAATATGACCTATCTGATATAGTTTTTATTGCTACTGCCAACTCATATGATTTACCGCGTGCTTTAATTGATCGTATGGAGATAATCAATATTGCTGGTTATATCGAAGAAGAGAAATTAGAAATAGCGAAAAGCCATCTAATTTCTAAACAATTAAAAATGCATGGCATTAAACCGCATGAATTAGAAATCACAGATGAAACTATTCTAGAATTAATCAGGTATTATACCAAAGAATCTGGAGTTAGATCACTTGAACGAGAAATTGGTGCGCTAGCCAGAAAAGTGCTAACAAAAATCTTAAAAAACAAAGAACTTAAAAGTGTAATCGTAAAACCTGAAAATCTAGAAGAATATTTGGGTGTAAAGAAATATCGTTTTGGCTTAGCAGAAAAAGAAAATCAAATTGGTACTACCACTGGGCTTGCTTACACTGAAGTTGGAGGTGATTTACTAAGCATTGAAGCAGCATCTTTTCCTGGTAAGGGAGGAATCAAATCGACTGGTACATTAGGTGATGTCATGAAAGAATCAGCGGAAGCTGCATACACCTGTTTCCTAGTAAGAGCCAAGAGTCTAGGTCTCAAGGAAAAAGATTACAAAGAAATGGATGTGCACTTACACGTGCCAGAAGGGGCTACTCCTAAAGATGGACCCTCTGCCGGCATTGCAATCTACACAACATTAGTTTCATTAATGACAAAAACACCTGTTAATAAAAATGTGGCTATGACCGGAGAGATTACTTTACGTGGCAAAGTACTTCCTATTGGTGGTCTAAAAGAGAAACTACTAGCTGCTAAAAGAGGCGGAATAAAAACAGTTTTAATCCCAGAAGATAATATAAAAGATCTAAAGGATATACCGGAAAATATCACCGATAAACTAGAAATAATACCTGTATCTAATATTGAACAAGTATTAAAACACGCGCTTGTGAGCAAAAAATTAACTAAAGATTTGCCAGCCTAACTCTACATAACTCAAGTTTTGACAAAATCCTTCTATTGACTAAAAGTCCTTATTTCAAATAATACAAATTTTTAGAAAAATTGTTGAATTTTACTCTAATTGAGTCCCATTAAGCGTAAGGTTTTTAGAAATTTGAGCATATAATGATGA
>CAJQOE010000078.1 GCA_905479885.1 uncultured Rickettsiaceae bacterium
CTAACCCGATATCAACAGACGGAGCAGAATGAGTAATTTTACCAATAGAAATCATATCCACACCAGTTTTGGCTATATCTGCTACTGTTTCAAGCGACACATTCCCAGATACCTCTATAATGGCTCTATTGTCAATAATGCTAATGGCTTCAATTATTTGTTTAATACTCATATTATCCAACATAATTATATCTACCCCAAAGCTAGCTGCTTCGGCTACTTGTTCCAAAGTATCACACTCTATTTCAATTTTAGCATAATGTGGATTATTTGCCTTCGCTTTTTCTAATGCTTTAGTAATACCACCGCAAATTGCAATATGATTATCTTTGATTAGAATACTACTATCCAAACAAAGGCGATGATTATGCCCCCCTCCACACAGCACAGCATATTTCTGCAAACTCCTATATAAAGGAGTCGTCTTACGTGTATCAAAAATCTTAGCCTTAGTACCTTTGATTTTTTGTACAAATGCATGTGTAACAGTAGATATTCCTGATATATGTTGTAGATAATTCAAAACCACACGTTCTAGTAATAATAGTTCCCTAGCAGATCCGCTACCAGACAATATAACACTACCAGCTTGTATCAGATCTGAATCTTTGCAGTGAAGTTTATATTTTATAGAGGAGTATGTATCAAAATAATATTGAGCTATCTGCAGGCCACAAATAATTATCTCTTCTCTAGTATTAATTCCAAAACTTACTTGAGATTCTTTATCTATGACTGAATCAGAGGTAATGTCTCCCTTTATTCCATAATCTTCTTTGAAGCTTATATCTAAAGAATCCTTTAATACATTAATTTGTAGTGTCATAATAATCTCACTTGTAATGACTTTTTATCTAAGTGAATATATACTATTATTTTTTTTGTGGTAGCTCGTATTAAATAGTAATAGTAGTAATCACTTTAAATAAAGGAAACTGTGATGCATTGGAGCGATATAGAAGAAATTGCTGTACACCTTGAAGAGTCGTACGCTGAAGAAGAAATACCTGAGTATAATTTACCATACCTTAAAGAAATGGTAGTATCTCTTTCGAATTTCGAAGACCACGAAATAGAAGTTGAGGACTCTACTATGAAGCAAATCCTTGAACACTGGATAGAGATCCGCAACGAAGAATAATATTTTTTGTACAATATTCAAGATTTAACTAGATTTTCTAATTTAGACGTAATATAACTTTCGTTGATGTAATTTATTTAATGAATGTAGAGATCATGGAAAAAGAAAGAGCACTAGCTGCAGCCCTTAGCCAAATTGAAAAAAACTATGGCAAAGGCTCGGTAATGAAATTAGGGCAACGTCAAGAAATGAATATTGAGGCAACCTCAACTGGGTCTGTAGGGCTTGATGTAGCACTTGGCGTTGGCGGTATACCGAAAGGAAGAATTATAGAAATTTTTGGCCCTGAAAGTTCAGGTAAAACTACCCTAACTCTACATGCAATTGCTGAAGCACAAAAAACAGGTGGAACCTGCGCTTTTATTGATGCAGAACATGCCTTAGACCCAATATATGCTAAGAACTTAGGCGTCAATATTGACGATCTTATTATTTCACAACCAGATACTGGTGAACAAGCTCTGGAAATTGCTGATACTTTAGTACGTTCTGGCGCCGTAGATATGGTGGTTATTGACAGTGTAGCAGCTTTAGTACCAAAAGCTGAAATTGATGGCGAAATGGGAGATTCTCATATGGGCCTGCAAGCTCGCTTGATGAGTCAAGCTCTACGAAAGCTAACAGCTTCTACTTCCAGAACTAACTGTACTATTATTTTCATCAACCAAATTAGAATGAAAATCGGTGTTATGTTCGGCAGCCCAGAAACAACAACTGGTGGCAATGCTTTGAAATTTTATGCATCGATAAGACTAGACATAAGACGCATTGGCTCTATTAAAGACAAAGAAGAAGTAGTCGGCAACCAGACTAGAGTAAAAGTAGTTAAGAATAAAGTCTCACCACCATTTAAAACTGTAGAATTCGACATTATTTACGGCGAAGGGATTTCTAAAGAAGGAGAGCTAATTGACCTTGGCGTCAAGTATGAATTTGTTGAAAAATCCGGCGCTTGGTTCTCATATGGTGAAATTAGAATTGGTCAAGGGCGCGAAAATGCTAAGCAATATATGCGAAATCATCCAGAAGTTGCAAGTGAACTAGAAGGCAAGATAAAAACTAAATTGTTAAATGCTAAAAATGGCTTTGAAGAAATAGTGGCTATAAAGCAAGAGAAAATCGAAGCGTAGAACTAAAAATTGAGTAAAAAAAATGACAGATTTATCAGGTAGCCATGCTCTAATTACTGGAGCTAGTGGTGGTATAGGAAAAGCAATTGTAAAACAATTACACAAACTAGGAGCGCATGTATATATTAGTGGCAGCAATCTAGAAAAACTAGAAAGCCTTGGTGCAGAGCTTGGGAATAATTACACCATCAAACAATGTAATTTATCCGATTCAACCGCTTGCGCCTCGTTGCTAGACGATATAGAAAAATTAGATATATTAGTCTGCAATGCTGGTATAACCAAAGATGGTCTGGCTATTAAAATGTCAGAGAATGACTTTAATGATGTTATTGATATTAATTTAAAAGCTAATTTCATTTTAAATCGTGCTGCAATTAAAAAAATGATGCGTGCACGTTATGGGCGTATTATTAATATTTCATCAGTAGTAGGCGTGGCAGGAAACCCCGGACAAGCAAATTATTGTGCATCAAAAGCTGGCCTAATAGGCATGACTAAATCGCTCGCAATTGAAGTGGCAACAAGGGGAGTGACTATAAACGCTGTAGCTCCAGGATTCATAGAATCTGATATGACGCATGCTCTTACAGAGCCACAGAAAGAATCAATTATGCAAAAAATACCTCTAAAAACTCTTGGACAGCCAGCAGATATTGCACATGCCGTAGCCTTTTTAGCAAGCCCTTTGTCCGCCTATATTACAGGACAAACTATACATGTTAATGGCGGCATGTTGATGGTTTAAAGATTTTTTATTCTAGCAAAAGATTTTTTTTTATGGTACAAGAATGAAATCAGTAATTTGAGCGTACTCAAATTACTATTTAAAGAACTCAAAAAGGTTTTACATTATGAGCGATAATATCGAACAAAAGATTATAAAGACTGTTGCTGAAACTCTAAGAATTGAAGAAGGAACTATATCTACAGAATCTAAATTCGTTGATGATCTAGGCGCAGATAGCCTTGATTTAGTTGAATTAATGATGGCCATTGAAGCTGCTTTTGATTGTGATATTCCTGATGAAGAAGCGGGTAAAATTGCAACTGTTGCAGATGCGGTGAAGTATGTTGAAAAACATCTTAACGCTTAAATTTGTACATTACTTTAAAAGGTAAACAGCATGTCACCTAGAAGAGTCGTAATAACAGGAATTGGAATGGTCACCTCGCTTGGTCTAAATGCCAAGGATAGTTGGGATGGTATTTTATCTGGCAGAAGTGGCATTAAAAACATTGTCGAATTTGATACTAGCAAACTACCTTGCAAGATAGCATCAACAATCCCCAATTTTAACCCAGAAAATTATATCCCCGCGCGTGATGTGCGTAAAATGGACAGATTTATCCAGATGGGTATTGCTGCGGCCATTGAAGCAGTCGAAGATAGCGGCTGGAAACCAGAAGGTGAACTAGCTAGAGATCTTACGGGTGTTATGGTGGGTTCTGGTATTGGTGGCCTTGGTATGATTGAAAAAACTGCTATGGAATTTCACGAATCAGAACGTGGTAAAGTAAGCCCTTACTTTATCCCCTCTTCCCTAATAAACTTAGTGTCTGGCCATATTTCAATAAAATATGGTTTTTCTGGACCAAATAGCGCTGTTGCGACTGCATGTTCAACTGGCGCACATGCGATAGGTGATGCCGCAAGAATGATTAAATATGGCGATGCTGACGTAATGATAGCAGGTGGTACTGAAGCTCCAATCACCCCATCAGGGGTTGCCGGTTTCTCCGCAGCTCGCGCATTAGCCATTAACTTTAATGACAATCCAACCAGAGCTTCAAGGCCTTGGGATGTAGACCATTCAGGCTTCGTTATGGGTGAAGGCGCAGGTATAGTCGTGCTTGAAGAATACGAACATGCCATAAAACGTGGCGCAAAGATATACGCAGAAGTCGCAGGTTATGGCCTAACTGGTGATGCCTTTCATATGACTTCACCAAATGGCAGGGGTGCTTTTAGGGCCATGGAAAATGCTTTAAAAGACGGGCGCACCAGCCCAAACCAGGTAGATTATATCAACGCTCATGGCACCTCTACAATAATGGGAGATGCGATTGAACTAAACTCTGTACAAACTTTATTCGATGAAAATAAGTCGGTTAAAATGTCTTCAACCAAATCTTCAATTGGACATTTACTTGGCGCAGCAGGTAGTGTTGAAGCAATATTTACAGCCCTGGCCATCAGAGACCAAGTGGCACCCCCTACAATCAATCTGCATAAACCGATTGAAGAAGTAACTATGAACCTAGTGCCATTAACTGCTCAAAAAACAAAAATAGAGCATGCATTATCTAATTCATTTGGCTTTGGCGGGACCAACGCAAGCTTGCTATTACGCAAAGTCTAAAGGCGCAGAAAAAACTTCATTATCTCGATGCGATAATGAAGTTTTTTTTGACAGTATTTAACCTAAAATATCTAATACTGCAAATTCAAACGTTTGTCCACCAAGAAGCTCTATAGTTTCTGCTGAAAATAATGCTTCTTCTCCTTTGTATTCGAAGCTATTATATTCAGTATCAATAAGCATCTGTTTAATTATATTTGTACCATCATCATTTTTTTCCTTTACTACTCGAAAATTACTAAAACAATCATAGGCTACCCAGCCAGTTTCTTCTTCTATTATATCTATGCCCTCAGGATTGTCGGCTAATTTATCTATACTCTCCCCAGTGGAAATGAAGCCTTTCTTGCCTACATATTGGGAGTATGATGTAAATTGTAACTACCTTTTGACCCCCTATTGTAATGAACTATTGACCCCCTAAATACCTAAAAAAATAGACAAAACCTACCACTATTTAATTGTAAATATTAACCATTAAGAATTAGATAATATTTTATATGGGTTTA
>CAJQOE010000079.1 GCA_905479885.1 uncultured Rickettsiaceae bacterium
CAACTCATTGCTAGTTTAGCAAGAATTTAGTTGCCTAATCTAACCACCGGCTGAAAATAATAGTTTAGTTTTTATAAAAATGTAGATTTACCCTTTTTTTGATCTAAAAAGCGAATTTAGAGCGTAAGATTATTGCCGGTATCTCAATACCGTATCAATTTTTTACGATAATTGATATACCTATGGAAGACAAAAATGCCGTAAATTTATCATAGCAAATGCTATATACTTCATCCCATAATGATGAGCGCTAATTCGTTCAAATCGGATGAGCAGTCTTTTAAACTTGTCCTCCCAAGCGAATACACGCTCTATTGTACGAAATCTTTCCTTGAAAATCTTTTTATCGAACAAAGTCTTGCGACCTCTTTTTGTTTTCTTGCGATTGCGCTTATTTGGGTTGATATTTGGCTTCATCCCTGCATTATAAATCTTCTTTCTATTAGCTCTACAATCGTATACTCCATCAAGACTCATGATGCTTCCAGATAGGTCAAAACCAACGGTTTTTGCAATCCATTTTAACGGTTTCATAGCCTCTCTTATTAAGGGTGATTCATTCTTATTTCCAGGCGCAAATATCACTGGAGCGATAACATTACAATTTCTATCACAAATTGCTACAGCTTTATCACCTTTCATATGTTTATGACCATTGTAGCCTATATTATCGCCCCTTTTTTAGCGCTTGTTCTTGTGCCATCTCCGTGTATTACGCTAACATCTAAAAGATTCTTCGCAAATAATTAACTCACTGAGTCAACAAAGATCTTCTCAAAACAACCGTCTTTTACCCAGCGTTTGAATATTCTAAATATTCGTGTGTGATGGATCTCTGGTTTGCCAGAGGCGTCCTTCTCAATTGGTAACTCTTCCCACTGACATCCGGTATGCATAAACTTCAAAATGTAGTTGAATATTATATAAAATGGCAGTTTTGTATCTGGTCCTCTTGATCCTTTGGTGAGATAGGGTAAGACAAATTCATTGAATTCTTTTTCTTTTAAAATGGTTGGGACGCGTTGCCATCTATGGGATGTAGACATTTTTACCGTTTAATTATTGTGGTTGATTTAGTAATAGTACTATATGCCCTAAAGCTAAGCAGTGCAATGTTTAAACGGCTTTTTAGAAACTAGCAATGAGTTGTAAGAAAAGATAACAATCTATACTATCTTTACGTTTTTGACTAAGAAAGAATAAATGAATAAGCTCATCGGTACATATTAGTTGAGTAGCCATCCCCAGATTACTCCAGGGACAGCCCTCTAAGCACCAGTGCTAGCCATAAACAGCTATACTGCATTATATGCAGTCTTAGCTTTTTGCATAAATAAACTTTCGTCTAGAAAGAATTTTGCATTAAGTTTTTTCAATTTACCAAGAGTGTTGATTAGATAGACAATACCATTTTCAATCTTACCAAATAATATATTATTCTTATAGAAGCCTACCATACTCATGCTTATTCGATATTCAACTTGCCCTATGTATGAGAAGGTACGAATAATTTTATTAATTGCAACCTGGTGATTATCTTTTACTAACTTAATCATAATACTACCTCTATATAATTCAATTACATATATTTTATTCCAAAATTAAAGTATTAAAAAATCATTAAGTTTTAAAAAAATTTATCACTCATACTCCTAAATAACTACAAAAGCCTTGATCTAAAGAAATTATACTGTTTAAATGTAAATAATAACTATATTTATAGATGAAATCAGAATCTGCTAATTAATTATATGCAAGGCAAACAAACTTTTTCCTCATTAAAAAAAGAACAGAAAGAAGCAATTGGGTTACTCCAAATTGGCACTTTTCTTGAATATTTTGACCTTATGCTTTACGTGCATATGGCCGTCCTTCTAAACGATCTATTTTTTCCTAAAACAGACCCTCATACAGCCCGTCTTCTTGCTGCTTTTAGCTTCTCTTCCGCTTTTGTACTTAGACCATTTGGCGCTCTTATTTTTGGCTGGATAGGTGATAATATAGGTCGTAAGGCAACAGTCGTTATTACTACTGCCTTAATGGCAATGTCGTGTATAACTATGTATATGTTACCGACTTATGATCAAATTGGAATTACCGCTTCCTGGATAATGATTATATGCCGCGCTATGCAAGGTATGTCCTCTATGGGAGAAGTAATAGGAGCTGAACTTTATCTGACTGAAACTATTAAAAGACCTGCAATCTTTCCTGTTGTAGGGTTCATCACGGTTTCCCTTACCTTAGGAGGTGTCACTGCTTTAGCTATTGCTTCTCTTGCTACTAGTCAAGGATTTGATTGGCGTTATGCATTTTTGATCGGTGCATTTATAGCAATGATTGGTGCTATCGCCAGGACACGCTTGCGAGAAACTTCAGATTTTGTCAATGCTAAACGTGAAATTAATATAATTTTTGAGAAAACTGGCATTGATCAAAAAACACTACAAAAGAATCCAATATATAACGAAAAAGTCAACAAGATGACTCCTATAGCTTATTTTTTACTAGAATGCTCAGCACCAGCATGTTTCTTTTTAATATATGGCTATTCTTCTAATATTCTTAAGGAATTTTTTGATTATACTCCAACTCAGATTATCCATCAAAATTTTATAGTGACGATAATAGAGTTTTTAGTTCTACTATTTATAACTTTTTTAAGCTTTAAAATATATCCGCTAAAAATTTTGAAAGTTAAACTAGTCATGTTTTGTGGTTTTATTTTAATCTATCCATATATACTTACTAATGCTAGTAGCCCGTTCGAAGTGATGTTAACGCAGCTTGGAATAGTTTTTTTAGGAGTCAATGTATTACCTGCTGGTCCAATCTTTTATAGTCATTTTCCTATATTTAAACGCTTTACTTATACCGGCTTTGCTTACGCTTTATCACGAGCAATAGTGCACCTTATAACATCATTTGGTTTTATTTATTTAACAGAATGCTTGGGTTATTATGGTATACTAGTTATTATGGTTCCTATCATTTTAGGATTTGCATTTGGCATAAATCACTTTGAGAAACTGGAGCGGCAATGTGGTAATATTTCTAATAAGAAAAATCTAGATCCTCAAGAGAGTCATGTTTAATAGCCATTGCTTTAAGGCAACTATGTATTAGTTCCTGTTTTAATTCTGGTATTTCTAAATATATTGCAAGAACCACGAATGTGGATATAGTTTCTTCTATGATTTTCTTAGCTTTATCAGGAGACTTCGCTGAAATTGTTTGAATATTATGGAGTCTGTCAAATTGTTTTATAAGTAAAACATCGTATTTTTTTTGCGCCCAGAGCAACTCGACTATTTCAGTAGAACTAATCTTATGACCGTACTCTTTGATCCTCGTTAGATCCATTACTTGAACAGCAACCATCTCTCCGAAAACTGATTTTATTATTTCAAAAGTAAGTTCTGTGTCCTCAATCGTATCATGGAGTATAGATGTTACGATTATCTCTGTTCTAAAAAGATAATCAGCAATCAGATAAGCCACTTCTAGGGGGTGCGAATAGTATAGCTCCCCTGATTGCCTTTTTTGATTACCATGATAGTGCTTGGCATAATTAATAGCTTTTTTAACTTCCTGAATATCAATCTTATTACTCGCTGACTTATTCAATAGTATTAATTTATTCAATAATCTGTCTGAATAATGGCATGACTTAAATTTCATATCGAATTTATCACTATTATCAGACATATTAATCATATTATTGGTTCAAATTTAAATTATAGCACAAATGATTAGCATTTAATCATATAAAATTAATATAAAATATTCAGTATGCACAACCCTACCCAGTGTTAAGAACGAGCTCTTTTGCCGCCACTTCCTATAAAAAGCTATACAAATTAAGGATTATAGAGGGACTAATAAATTATTGAAATTTAGTAATAAGGACAAAAATTATAATAATTTAATAGTCATCGTTATCAAAAGTGACACCATCAAGTTAAAATTGAGCTCGGCAAGCTCGTGTTGAAAAAAGCATAAAATGCTATAACCTAGCAAGAGTATAATGGCACCCTAAAACTCAGGGCAATTGCTAACGAAAATTTCATGCAATTGCCCTGGGAAGTTATAAGACAAATAATATATTGACATTGTATGTACAAGTAGTGTACATTGTAATTATATAGGTGATTAATAAATATATACGAAAATGAATACAAAATTAGATAAGTATGAGCAGGAGATTGAAGATAGTTTTAATGCCCAAAAAAGCATAAAGACCAATCTCTTAATAGATAATTTAAAAACTACCGCTACTAAACATTTAAAAAGCAAAAAATCTATTACTATAAGGGTTGCAAACCATGACCTTGAAGCAATAAAAATTAAAGCTTCAAAAATGGGGCTAGCCTATCAAACTTATATTAATATGTTAATTCATCAAGCCGCTTCTAAAATATAATTTTAAACGATATGCATTTTAGATATAATTATAAAAAAACTCTCAGCTGCTAAATACCCGAGGAATTGGTTTTGAAGAAATAATTCAGGCCATTTCTGAAGGAAACCTATTAGATGTTAGAAAACATCCGAATGAACTAAAATATCCTCACCAAAATATTCTCTATGTTCGCTTATTAGAAGAAGTATATGCCGTTCCATTTATAGAAGAAGAAAATAATTATATTTTCCTAAAAACATTATTTCCTACTAGAAAAGCAAGAAAAGAATTTTTAGGCAAATAAATTAGTCTATCTAGAGTGTACCCTATTCCTACAAATCATACCAACGGTCACCTCAAGCTTTACAGTGTCGGATTAGGATAGGTTTTGCACTTATCCGACAGACTCCGTATAAGCTCTAGATATTATTACTACATATCCTTACTTGGTATAATTTAACCTAAAAAGAGCAGTTGGCTTTATAAAAAAGCTGCAATATAATGCTATAAGAGTTTAAGTATAAGGAATAGCGATGTGTCGATAAGATCAAAAATGACTCACCCAAAAGGTGAGCAGGAAATAGCAAGAAAAGTATGTATTCCAGAATCGGTTGCAATTGATAGCTATAAAGGCAGAGTATATGTGGATTGGGATGAAAATGCTTCGGTAACGCCAAACGGTCAGATGCCATTTTTTATAGAATTTCTAAAAACGGCCGAATTATTTGACAGCTGGGTGGAAGATTATCCACTTGTTTATTTGAGCAACAACTCGTCTAAATCAAGAGATATTTTAGGCACTTTATTGTTATCTGTTCTATCAGGTTACACTCGATATTCACATATATCAGCATTGCGTAATGATGGAGTCAACCCACCAATGCTAGGAATGCACAAGGTAGTAAGCGAAGATTCTGTACGTAGGGCGATACAAAAAATAGAAGAAAAAGCTGGTAATAATTGGTTAGAAGAGCATTTAAGAAAATCATACGAACCTCTTTTAAGTATTCCATGGATTATGGATATTGACTCAACTATAAAAACTTTATACGGCAAACAAGAAGGAGCTGAGGTTGGTTATAATCCAAGCAAACCAGGAAAAGCATCTCACAATTATCATACTTACCATATAGCTAATATACGTATGATTTTAGATGCCGAAGTTGAAGATGGTAAATCTGGTGCCGCTTGTTATTCTGCGCCAAGATTATGGAGGTTACTAGATGAATTACCTCAAGAATGCTGGCCTGCTTTTATTAGAGGAGATAGTAGTTATGGTAGTGAATCAATAATGAACGAAGCAGAACAACGCTCATTGAGATATCTTTTTAAATTAAAATGCACTACAAAAGTCAAAAGACTAATTGCATCAATGATGAAAAAACCATCTTGGACGTTTGCAAATCAAGGATGGGAAGGCATTGAATCTGAACTAACCTTGTCTGGATGGACAGAATCGCGCCGTATTGTGCTATTGAGAAAAAAGTTACCCAAAGATAAAATTGGTATGGTTAAAAAATCAAAACGAGGCAAGCAATTAGAGTTTTTCTCTGCAGAAATAGCAACAGATATAACAGCTTATGAGTATCAGATATTGGTAACTAACTTGGATGATGATATAGTGACGATAGCCCAGTATTATAGGGATCGCGCCGATTGTGAGAATAATTTTGATGAGTTAAAAAACCAGTGGGGATGGTGTGGTTATACTACTCACGACTTAAAGCGTAATCGTTTTATGGCCAAAATCACTGCCCTAATTTACAATTGGTGGACAATATTTACAAGATTAGCAAACCCAGATTCGCATTTAGAAGCCATTACCAGCAGACCATTATTACTCAACGCCATTGCTAAACAAACCACACATGCAGGGCAAACTAAAATTACTATTACCAGTACTCATCGTAAATCCGAACAAATAACACAGATTCTAACCAAAATCTCTACATTCTTAAATTTTCTAAAATCTAGTGCGGAGCAGTTAACTGCTAAGCAAAGATTTACCAAGATTTTAATGACCGCTTTCCGAAAATTCTTGCCCCAAGAGCGATTGCAATATTTTCAGATATTGCCTGCACCAGGATAAAACCAATTTTTCTAAATTATTTTCAATAATTTCTCAGCTTTCTCGACGATCAACAATATTCTACTACCGAATCTAGGATTAATAATACATTTGTACAATATATCTCTTTATATACTTATATCCTTATAGTATAATCAATATATACAAATATTAAGGATGGTATCCTATTATGGCTTTAAATAACTTTTCTAAAGTAACAAGTAAGGGACAAATAACTATACCCCACTCTATTAGAGAACAATTACATTTATC
>CAJQOE010000080.1 GCA_905479885.1 uncultured Rickettsiaceae bacterium
GTTTGGTCAACGCTTGCAAAGCGGATTAAAAGCGTGAACGCTAAAATTCAGATATCTTAAAATCGTCTTTCTTGTGATGAGCTTCTTGGTCTTCTATATATTTTTGTACTTCATTGGCATTAACATTACCGACAGATACAATAAAATATCCTCTAGCCCACAAATGTTGCTCCCAATAACGCTTACGTAACAAGTCAAATTCTTGTAGTAATTTATGCCACTTTTTCCTTTGATATATTGCAGCGCTTTCGATACTGAAATATTCGGTGGTATTGAGAGCAACAAATGTACGTGGTCCGGGCTCATACTTCCGCTGACAATATCGATGTAATTGGCAGCACAGACTTCTCTAATAATCTCCCGTGTTCTATATGCCACCTGTCCTGTTAAAACTCTATATCCATACTTAGTACAAAATACTACGTGATACTTGAGGTCATATAAACTGTGTGAGCCTTTTCTATATTCCATAAGCTACTACATTCTTTTTTGTTATAGTAAATTAAGTTGGAATTTGCGCACAGTTATGTTATGGTACAGTAAAAAGAAAATGCCAGCATCATATAGCAATGCATCAAATTTATTATCTTTGATCCATTTTTGCGCTGGGGTGGTTTCTTCAAACCAAAATTTAATTACATCATTATATGAGATAGTCATTGTCACCCCTAGATAAATTACCAAGTTAAATTTCTACTAAACCACAATCCAACTTAAATGTCTTCTGCATTTTAGCGGCTAATTCTAAATTATGAGAAACCATAACGATAGCCGTAGCAAATTTTTCAGCACGCTCTAAGAACATTGCAAAAACTTCTTCGGCTGTATGTGGGTCTAGATTGCCCGTGGGTTCATCTGCTAGGATAATTTTTGGGTTATTAATAAGCGCTCTAGCTACTGCAACCCTTTGCTGCTCTCCGCCAGAAAGCTCGCCAGGTACGTTATATAAACGCTTACCCAAACCAAGTTGCTCCAAAAGATCAGCTGCCTTATCCATCGCTTCTGATTTACGTATGCCTTGTATAAATAAAGGCATTGCTGCATTTTCTTGCGCCGTGAAATCACTTAATAAATGGTGGTGCTGATAAATAAACCCCATATGCTCCAGCCGAATTTGATTGGCATATCGTAAATTCATGATTTTATCTGAAGGCACTCCTGCAATTTCAATATTTCCACTATCTGGTGCATCTAATAGTCCAGCAATATGCAACAAAGTAGACTTACCACTACCTGAAGCACCAACGATTGCAATAGTTTGTCCAGCACATACTTCTAGATTAATTCCCTTCAATACCTCTATAACTGACCTACCTTGTTTGTAATCTTTTGAAATATTTTTAAGGGTAAGTAATATTTGATTATTCATAACGCATAGCCTCAATAGGGTTTAAAGACGCTGCTTTATAAGCTGGATATATTGTTGATAGAAATGAAGCACTAAGGGCCAGCCCCGAGACCATCATAACATCACTCGCTCGTACTACTGAAGGCAGACTATACAAGAAATATATTGCTGGATCAAAAATTTTTGTACCAGAAAGGCTTTCTAAAAACACTCTAATAGTTTCAACGTTATACGAAAATAACAAGCCAATAATAACCCCAATAGCTGTACCTATGATACCAACTAACATACCATTAATGATAAAAATAAACATTATCTGACGCGTTGATGCGCCAATCGTTCGTAAAATAGCAATATCTTTCGTTTTATCTTTTACTACCATAAATAAACTAGAGAGAATATTAAACGCAGCAACTATCATAATTAAAGATAGAATCACAAACATTACCGTACGCTCCACTTCAAGCGCGCTTAAAAATTGTTGATTATCTTGACTCCAGCTATTTACCCTTACACCAAATCCCAAGTCTTTTTGTAATTCTTTGGCATAACCAGTAGCTAATTCAGTGTCATCAACTTTAATTTCAATCAAATTAATTCCTTCTCCCATGGAAAGGAATTTCTGCGCAGCTGATACAGGCATTAACATTGTTCCTGCATCATAATCATAAAGGCCACTGCTAAATATAGCTATGACTGTAAAGTCTTTTGAGCGCGGCATGCTACCAAAAGCAGTAGGCAATAAACTTGGTGCAATCATTTTTAGTTTAGAACCTGCAAATACACCAATATTTCTCGCTAGCTCAGAACCGACAGCTACTACATTATTACCGTAATACTCCGAAAAACTACCTTCAAATACGTTGTTTAATATTTCACCTTTGTGCTTTAAATCCACAGCATCGATACCTTTAATGATAACACCGCTATTAGCACGACTGCCTAACGCCAAGGCTTGACCAACTACTAATGGAGTAACTTTTTTAACAAATTTATGCTCAGAAATTTTTTTAGTAGTTGCATTATGATCTTCAATAATTTTACCCATAGGCGTTACTGTCAAATCGCCATTTAAACCAATTATATTACTCGTCAGTTCAATATGAAAACCATTCATTACCGACATCACTATTATTAAAGTAGCGACACCAATAGCAATACCTACCAGCGAAATAGCCGAAATGATAGACACAAATTTTTCATTTTTCTTTGCACTAAAGTAACGCAATGATAAAATGCTAATAAAATTATTTAACATGCAAACTATTGATTATTTCTGTTATAGCAGCCTCTGGAGATACATCTTCCACTTCGCCTGATTTCCTATGCTTTAATTCTACCAAGCCATTCGCTGTCTTTTTAGGACCAATAATAACTTGCCATGGCGAACCAATCAAATCCGCAGTAGCAAATTTAGCACCGGGACGATCATTCGTATCGTCATACAGAACTTCAATTCCCTTAGCTTTTAATTGATTATATATATTCTCCGCTACAAGACTACTACTCTCGTCTTTTAGGTTCAAATTAATTATGGATGCCTTAAATGGAGCAACTTGCATTGGCCAAATAATGCCTTTATCGTCATGGCTAACTTCGATAATCGCTGCAACTAACCTGGAAACACCTATACCATATGATCCCATCTGCAATGGCACTTTCTTACCTTCGTTATTATTGACCATCGCTTGCATTGATGTTGAATATTTATCAGCAAAATTAAAGATATGCCCTACTTCTATACCCCTCTTAACCGCTAATTCTTTTTCTGATATTGGACAATTTGCTGGATCATGTTTTTCTTCTGTAGCTGCATATAGTGATTTTAACTTCTCAATATTACCAACTAAATCTTCACCCAATAAATCGAACTTTTTATCATAATATAACAAGCTCTCACCGGTGTCCGCAAGCACGTGAAATTCATGGCTTAAGTCACCACCAATTTCACCAGGGTCAGCTGCAAGTGGTATTGCATTTAGCCCCATATCTTTAAAGGTGCGCATATAAGCTGCAAATACTTGGTTATATGTTTTAATAGCGCTTTCCTTATCTATGTCCATAGAATAAGCATCTTTCATTAAAAATTCGCGCCCACGCATAACACCGAAACGCGGCCTAATTTCATCACGAAACTTCCATTGAATTTGATATAATACTTTTGGTAAATCACGATAAGACTGAAATGAACTCCGCACAATGTCCGTGATCATTTCTTCATTTGTTGGACCAAACAATAAATCATGACCATGACGATCTTTAAAGCGTAACATTTCTTGTCCGTAAATATCCAACCGCCCAGATTCACGCCATAAATCACCATTTTGCACACAAGGCATAAGCAGCTCAATAAATCCTACTGCATCCATATTGAATCTGATGATATTTTCTATATTCTTAAGTACCTTTAAACCAAGCGGCAACCAGTTATAAATACCAGAAGAAGATTGCTTTATCATACCACTTTTTAGCATTAAAGAATGTGATACTACTTGCGCTTCTGAAGGCTGTTCTTTTAAAACTGGTAGAAAATATTTTGATAACAACATGTTCTGTATAATCTCCTAAAATCTTGATATATAAAGTTTATACATATTATTGCAAATACTGTAAAAAATACAGCAATAAAAATCTATTTTAGCATTTCCCAGAACTCTTGACGCTTTTGCGGCTGTTCATTATAAACACCAGTAAAGTGAGTTGTATCCATAACGCTACGACCTTTCATAGCTCCTCTGGTGGTCATACAGCTATGCGTTGCTGAGACTCGAACTGCCACCCCCAGTGGACTTAAATTATCTTGCAAAGCAGATGCTATATTAGCAGTCATTCTCTCTTGGATTTGTAAGCGCTTAGAAAATAAATCCACTAACCTAGCTAACTTGCTAAGTCCAATGACAACGCCATTAGGTATATATGCGATATCAACAGTACCTGCAAAAGGCAGCATATGATGTTCGCAAGTGGAGGTAAAGTCGATGGATCTAAGTAAGACTACATCGTTATATTCACTAATATCAGTAAAACGTTTATTTAAAATAGCCGCAACTGAATCTTGATAACCAACAAACAATTCATTATAACTTCTTATAACTCTGGCTGGAGTATCTTTTAGCCCTTCACGAGTTGTATCGTCACCGATATAATCCAGTAAGGTTTTGACTGCCTGTTCGGCCTGCTCTTTGGTTGGCTTAGTCACTATATATTGCTCTTAATTATTTCGCTTTAAATGGATACAGATTTATAACACAAATATATACAAATATCAAGCCACCAATTATAGCAATCAAGCCACCACCACCAACCATACCCATGTAAAGTTTGGCAGAAAGAGCCATTTCAGAACCTGGTGTTTTTCGCAGTACTCCATAACCACCAGCTAAAGCTAAACCAGCTACATGTAAGACTTGTCCAGATGTTAGGATAATTATTTGCCAAACAGCTAATTTTTGTCCAAAAATCTTAGCATCTTTTTTATTATCTTTGGAAAAAATAATGCTACTAACTCCACCTAATTCTTTGATATTTTGATATATATCTTGCTTAAAGCAAAACATATAACTAAGCCCCATAAATGCCACACTAATACCTACAATTGAGCCATGATAATGTGCTGGAATAGTTACATTAACGCCAGATATTACTGCTCCGATAGCACCGCCAGATAGGAATAACAAAATAGACGCTATAAAAGATACGCTAACAAATTTAGGTATGCCTAGCGCGCGCTTTTGTATTATTTCTAGCAGCAAAGTGGCAATAAATAACGTTGGTACTAACCCGCCTGTATAAATCATATGTAATGTATAGAATTCTTTAAAAGCACCATCTGCAAGGCCATATCTATAATGGCCAATAAACACTGCTAAACTTAATACAAAATTCAATGCTAACAACATTTCATATACAGATGCGCACGATACCCTTCCCCCGCGCCAGCTTTCCACCAAAACAAGTAGCACCAACATTAACAATTGGGTATAAATAAATTGCAATAAATGGCCGCCACTCCAGAATAGCATCTCATAATAAAAATCTATATCAAGTGGTACTATTTCACTTAGTTCATCAAGACTAGAAAATGAAATAAAAAAACATATCCAAACGCCTATAAACATAAAAGACGAGGTAAATTTAGTAATAGCTATAATACGCTCACCATAATCTGAGATATTTTGCATGAAGGAGGTCACCAAAGTTTGGATCGATAAAAGCAATACCACGGTACCAAACAATGCAAGCCCTATTATAAAAACAAGATTTTCCAACATAGGCACGTAATTATTCATTATTGGCTCAGATTCGGGGTAGAACGGGCTAAATGCCATCAGAAGCATGCCGGCAAAAGCAATTCGAGCTAATAACGACTCTAGACCAGTCTTGATGCTAGAAAAGCTCCATATACAGCAAGTAATTGCCAATAACCACACTAGTACTGACAAGTTCACATGTATAACCAAAGCAGATCTAAACATTGATTGATCAGAAAAGAAATGACTTAATTGTGGGGTACGAAGTATTACCAGTATAATTGAATATAATCCTGCGATTGCCAAAGCGGCAATACCATTTTTAAGCCAGATTAGTGCATTCTTATTTTCCATAATTTAGTAATCAACTCCTTTGACTTTAAAACTTTTACGATGATGTATTGTCCGTCCGTTCTGCAGGATAGCATCCATATGATCTTTTGTGCCATATCCTGAGTTTTTATACCACTTATAAGTCGGAAAATCAGAAGAAAGCTCCTGCATAATACGATCCCTAGTTACTTTTGCCACAATTGAGGCAGCAGCAATCGACATTGATTTATCGTCACCTTTAATTATGCTATAAAAACGCGTATCGTCAAATTTCATATTACCGTCAACTAGCACAATTTCTGACTTAACTTTCATTGAAGATACCGCAAGCTTACAAGCCTTTTTTGTAGCTTCTAGAATGTTAATCCGATCAATTTCCTCTGGAGATATTATTCCCACTGACCAACGATAGTTAGCGGTAATTTTATCGTAAAGCTCCTCTCGCTTTTTCTTCGAAATTTTTTTTGAATCCCGAATCCCTATAATGATATTTTGTTGATCGACAATAACTGCAGCTGCAACCACTGGCCCAGCAAGAGGCCCTCTACCGGCTTCATCAACACCAGCAATAATTACATTTCCATAGGTTGTTTCAATTTCCAAATTTGCCATTAATTCCTCATCATTGCAACGCAAGAAATAGCTGCTATTGCTGCTGTTTCTGCTCTGAGGACTGTATTACCTAAACTCACTCTCTGTATATTTTTAGAAGCTTTTATCATAGACATTTCAGCTTCAGAAAATCCACCTTCTGGGCCTGTCAATATAATAGGCTCATCTTCTATCTTGTTGATATTCAATATTTTATTACTAGAATTCTCTGACTCACAAGCTGCAATAATTTGTTTGTAATTATTATTTGAACACAGCTCAGACAAACTTATTTCTGGTAATAATTCAGTTAAAGTAAATCTTTCACTCTGCTCTATCGCTTGTGAGATACATCGCTTCACCCTATCTTCTGCAAGGTGCTTATGTTGCGTTCTTTCGGAAATAATCGGAATAATCTTAGTCACACCCAGCTGTACCGCGCTTTTAATTGCTTCAATCATACGATCAGATTTAATTATGCACATAGCAAGAGATAATTGCTTTTCTTTAGCCACTGGACGCAAAAAAGACTCCACAATAACTGTCAAATCCGACCGCCCTATTTCTAATATTTTAACCAAATACTCACCATCTATTGCATTGAATATTCGAAATAATTCCAACCTACGCAGACGCATTACTGATTTCAAATAATGAAAATCGTCCCCAACAATTTTTATGGTTTGATTTTCTGATAATGGCTCGGTAGTATAGATTCTACTTAAGTGAGAAAATTTCATTGCAATTATTTATATATTTACATTATGAAAAAAGATAATACACCAAGCCAAGAGGAAACCTCAAGCGAAAAGACACCAGAGGAATTTGGTGGGCAAAAAGGACCTGAGCCTACTAGATATGGAGATTGGGAAAATAAAGGCCGCGTCTCAGATTTTTAAAAATTAGGTTTTGAGTGGAGCATATTCAATTCTACATTGCTTGCCCTTGTTACTACAATAAAGCAAAATTTGCTTATATTTCCATAATTCAGTGTTATATATAATCTGTTCGTTACCAGAACATTGCAACCTACTAGATGTAATTATTTGCACGTCAGCATCTAAGCACTTCCAATAATTTAAGGATATAGTTTTGCCAGATGGCAATACAAATAACTGATCAGTAGCCACTATTTTTTCTTCTACAGTCTTTATTGATGACTGACCATACCAATTAGCCCAGTAATCTGCTGTAAATATAGGCAATGCATGCTCTACATGTATCTCTAACTCTTGATAATTATTTCTTACCCCTACTGCCTTTAAATTATGATCATAAATAAAATCTGGCTTCTCAGCTAAAAACATCATGATCAATGCAACAAACATTATCCCCATACCCAAAAAGCGCCAAGCAGTTTGCCAAATACAAATCCAAAAGAATCCAAACGTAAACACTAGCAGGCTTGCCGAAGAAATATTTCCTGTAACCCACACTGCTCCAGGAAGATTCACAATATAAGCGGCTGAATATGTTATTATATCAATAAACCAACCAAGTATATTCAAAACCCACTCGCCCGATGTAAAGGGCGCTAATATCATAAATAATAAAGCTAATGGCATCATAAAAAAAGACATTAGCGGCACAGCTATCAAATTCATAAAAACCGAATAAGTAGCAAATTTATAAAAATGATAAATAACAAACGGCGCAGTAACAATACTAGCTAGAAAACTTGAATATATATTAGCAAATATATAAAATTTAATAGAGGCAAAAACACCTTTACTCAGCCCCAAAAAATGTTTGTTTTTAAGATAAAATTCATAACCAGAAATCAAACATAAAACTGCAGAAAATGACAATTGAAAGCTTGGATGAAATACATATTCTGGATAAACCATCAAAATCAAACATGCTGCAATCATAACTGAACGCAATGGATATGCTGACCTACCCAACATAATAGAAATAATAAAAATAGAAGTCATAATAAACGCACGCGTAGCTGCAATATTACTACCACTAATCTGTAGATAAGCAAAACTACCAATAATAGAGATAACAGCCGCTATAATTTTTATATTAAAATTATAAGCCAAATAATTGGAACAATTTAATAACATACGACTGGTTACAAAAAATATCATTGCAACCAATGAAAGGTGCAGTCCAGATACGCTTAAAATATGCGCCACCCCACTATTCCGCATATTTTCAGCTATTTGCTTTGGTATAGCCTTTGTTTCACCAATCAAAATAGCAGCAGCAAAATTCCCCTGCTCGTTACCTAAACCGCTGATTAAGCGGTCATATATATTACGCCTAAAAATTTGAACATTTTGTTGCAAAAAGCTTTTATTACTATCCGTTACTTTTAAAGTAGTTAATGCATAACCAGTAGCTTCAATACCAGACATATACATATAAAATCCGAAATCATAGGTTCCTGGTAAAACACTCTGCTGCAAGGGAAATAACTTTGCTTTCAATTGTACCGTATCGCCATGAGTAACATCTGCTATCAGCTTGCTAGCAACATTTACCCGGAGTGTATTAAGTTTAATGTTATTGGCCAAATGCACATCTTGTAAAATAATTTGTGCCCCATGCAAAGTGGGTTTAACTTGTTTTACCTTTCCAGAGAGCTTGGAAATAATAGGTTTATCAATTGGTTGCGTATGAATATTAGATACGCGCAATTCCCCTACAACAATTCCAGAAAAAAATGTTAGACAGCACGAGGTAATAAAAAACCATAATAATAATTTTTTCTTATGAAATAACTTAACTAAAAAAGCTAGGCAAACTACGCCAAACAACAAGCTATAAATTGAATAGTTATTATTAATGTAAAAGAAGAAAATAATGCCATATATAAAACTAACAAAATACCATAAGCTTAGATGATGATATTCTTTTTCTAGCCTGGTCATTAGATCATACTTAAAATGATTTTTGCAGCTACTATTGAGGGCTTTTTATTAGAATTTAAACCAATTGATTGTAAAATTTTCTGCGCCTCTGCTACCTGGCTTTTAGAACGCTTAGGGTCACTAAGCAGTTCACTTAAAGCTAAAACTATATTTTCTACAGTAAAATCTGATTGGATATACTCAGGAATGATCTCACGATCCGGAATAATATTAATCAATGAGGCATATTTTACTTTAATAAAGATCTTAAGTATCGCAAAAGTAATTGGATTCAATTTATATCCAACAATCATTGGAGTTCCAGAAGCGGTAATTTCTAGAGTATTAGTGCCAGACTTGGCAAGGGCACAATCACTAACAGCAAATGCTTTCAAACGATCCATAGAAAAACTATAACTAAACTTAGAACCCGCAAGAAATTTAGATATAAGACGTATATTTGACTCATCTGATTGTACAAATATAACTTGAATTTTATGCGTTTTAGATAACTCATCAAAAACTTTCCGGATAATCGGCATGTGCCTAGAAATCTCTCCCTTTCTACTACCAGGAGTAACTGCAACAGCTTTTGTTTCATTATCAATATGCATCTCTTCTCTCAAGCCCAAAGAACCACTATAAAATGCCTGTTCTAAAACGGGATGGCCAATACATATGCTAGACATACCTTTTTCAGTAAAATAACGAGGCTCAAATGGCAACAAGGTAAGCATATGATCATATATTTTAGCGTATTTTTTAGCCCTCCCTGGCTTATAAGCCCAAACAGAAGGAGCGACAATATGCACTAATTTAACATGCGGAGCAATGTCCCTGATTTTCTTAGCAACCCTAAATGTGAATCCAGGCGAATCAATAGTAATAACCATATGCGCGCCGCATACTAATATATCTTCTACAGTTTGATTAATTAGTTTATTTATACGAAAAATATGAGGAAGAACCTCAACAAAACCCATCAGATTAATTTGATGCAATGGAAAAATAGAATTCAGACCAGCAAGTTGCATTTGTTGGCCACCAACCCCATGAAATTGAATATCACCAAAGCGCTCTTTCCCCTCTAGTTTTAAAGCTTTAATCAGCAATCCACCGATAAAGTCTCCAGAATTTTCGCCTGCGATAACATAGATTTTCATCTTAATATTTGCCTTTATTACCCAAGGTTATACTACCCCTTATCAAAAGAGTTTGCTCTGCACAAGCTCAACCCTTTATCGATTATCTCTGATTCTATACCAAGGCAATCTAAAATACTATGAAATATATAATCATGTGAAATTTCACTGGAATGCGAAATCTCGTTGGCTTTTGCAACTTCTATAGCAGACCATTTATCTGGGTATGCATCTTTATAACTATCAGACATCCACACCATCAATGGTACCGTACGTTGCTCTGGTATCTCACCATCCCCGCCATGGGTTAAACGGCCACACTCCCCAAGTGATTCACCATGGTCAGAAGCGTAAATCATGAAGGCTTTTTTATCTTTCAAGCGGTCAATTACACTAGACAAAAAAAAATCAGTATACAAAATAGAATTATCGTAGCTATTAACTAACTCTTCTTTATTGCAGCTCGACGCATCGTGCTTTATAGAACCATCTAAATCTGGTTGAAATTGCGCGAATTCTCTTGGATATCTCTCTCCATAGTTCCAATGACTTCCCGTACTATGCAGGACTATAAATTTTTTAGCGCCAGATTCTAAATTTTTTTCTAAATGAGGTAACATTTGTACGTCATGGCTATTAGGTAAAAACACCAAAGATCCACCAGGAATCATATGAAAGTTCACCTCATCATAAAAAGATCCACCTGGTTTGTTTTTGTAATATTTTGTAATAGATTGAGTGCCCATCCAGATAGTATCAAAACCCAAGCGGGTTAATATCGAAAGCATACTTGTCTCTGTGTCGATAAGTCTTAGGTTTTTCTCACCATATCTAGAGAGCATGCAAGGTACGGATAAATATGTAGTATTAGCACACGCACGTGTTTTAAATGAAGCAAGGTTATCTATCTTTGATAATATTGGCGTAGTATCGCGCTCGTAACCATTTATAGCAAAATTGCTATAACGCGCTGATTCTCCAATAACCAACACCCCTACTACATCCTTATCCGATGAATCTACAAAAGTAAATTTTGAGCTTATATCTTCTTTAGTATATTCCTTTGACGGGCCTATAAAAAACACATAACTATTATGCAAATATTGTATTGGAAAATAAGTCTTTAAAAAACTAAATTTAGGAGTGATAATATTTACTACAATAAGTAAAAGACATACTGCTGATAAAATACGTGTAAAAAACATCTTGGTAGTTTGAACCTTAAAATGTTTGATACTATACAAACAAATACCAACGCTAAAAACTAACCACACAACAATTCTAGCACTAACTAGCTCATATACTTCCGTTGGATGCGTACCAAACAAAGCTGGCATCATGGCTGGCGTTGGTGCGATAGAAAAGAAAAATAGATAATAACTAGCTAATGCACCGGTGATAAATAAAATAAGAGAACCAGCAATAAAGAGAACCCTATGTAAAGTTAGGCCAAAAAAGAATAAGAACAAGGTTACCAGCACATAAACAAAATCCTTTACAAGCTCTAATATAGCCGTCAATATATCAGCCTGAAAATATTCAAACTTATAAATAAATACTGCTGAATTAAATAACACGCAATAAATCAGTGCAAACACCAACGAAGATCTAAGCAACGTAACATCAAGGTGCCTTTGAATAAACTTGAACATAAAAATTTCTCAAAAAATTATATTGTAGTAGCATGATCATATACACACTTCAAGAATTTTGTAAGTTTTTTCAACCAGGAAAACCAATCATATCTATCGATTATGGTCCTAAAAAGATAGGCCTTGCCATTTCTACACCAGATCACCACCTACCAATGCCGCTGCAAATAGTCAGTGGTGAATCCGAAAAGAAAAAACTGCAAGAAATAGTAGCCATCACTATAGCAAAAAATATTTGCGCTATTGTTGTTGGGCTACCAATCAATATGGATGGAAGCACTAGCGAGCAAACCTTGATTGTAGAAAAATTTGTAGAAAAACTCAAAAACCGTACCAATCTACCTATATTTATGCAAGATGAAAGATTAACCTCAAAAGCAGCAGACAATTTACTCAAAGGCTTTGGTCTAAAACGCAAAGATCGCAATGCTAAAGATGATTTAGCAGCAGCTAGTATGATCTTGGAAACTACTCTAGACTCAAGCAAAAAAATAGTATGAGTTTTACTATTCGGTTCTGTCCACTTAATTGGATAAATTCTCTTAGATTATCGCATCAAAAAAATAAGGTTTTGTTGTATTTGTAAATGGAGCTTAAGGGTAAAATGGGTAAAAATCAGATTTTAGACAATTTTAGGCATTATAACTCTATCAATATTGTAAATTTCTCAAAGGTGAAAACAATAAATCCAAGCTTGACATCTTTATTTATAAATAACTTAATTTTTCTTCTTACGTGAATATATTACGAACATTATAAATAAACAACCAGCAAGGCTATACCAAGTGATAGCATATTCTAGGTGATCGTTACGCACTTTGCTTAAATGTTTTGTTGTTAACGGAGCAACGCCTTCTGGAAGAGAATTGCTATTAATTTGCATTATATAAAAATTCTCATCGGTAGTACCAAGAACTTCTGTAGCCATTTTTAGATCTAGGGTAAACCATATGTTATTTTTTTGGTCATTCTCTGGTACAAAGAAATTTTTCTTTTCGCTAGGCAAGATTATGCCTTCAATGTTTTCTATCGGTGGGGCAGTGCTGGTATCAAGTGTATCTTTGATGCTGTGAGGGAACCAGCCGCGTGACACCATGTATATTTGATCATTTTCTGCAGCAAAAGCTGAAAGCAGGTAGTAACCGTCTTTTTCAGGGTAAGCAGTACGTCGCCCATATAGATAGACGTCTTTATTAGGTAGAAACTGCCCAGAGATA
Source organism: uncultured Rickettsiaceae bacterium (assembly GCA_905479885.1). GTDB lineage: Bacteria > Pseudomonadota > Alphaproteobacteria > Rickettsiales > Rickettsiaceae > Megaera_A. The sequence continues at coordinate 13,392 of CAJQOE010000080.1, forward strand.
GAAATTTTAGAATAATTAGGAGGAAGCGTTTTAAAACTGCTAAGCGCTATTGCTGAATTGGCAATATTATTTTCAATATTCGTGATAAAATTTTCTTTTTCCTCTAAACGTTTTAGCTGCCAATTACCAAATGAAATTAATAATATTAGGGTGATGCTAACAAAGATAAAGGGCAGCAATTCAAATTGCTGCTTACACAAGGAAATTTTCATAATTTAGGCTCGATTTAAGTGCTTTGGTATAAAGGCGATTCTATACTTACCCTTTTAACCTGTCCAGTATCATCAGTCTGTTGTAGTGCAAAAATTTTATACATTTTTTTATTCGATAAATTATTAAAGAATATTTGGTATGTATAAGCGACTATATTTTTGCCATCAATATCTATAAGACCAAAATGACATACAGGGTAAGTTAACGTTGCTAATATTGTGATTACTGCGCAATATATGGAATTAAGTAAAAGCATCTCTATTATTGATAAATCATGTACCAACGTTGATCCTATAAACCAAAAGCTGACTAAAGTTACGCTTACTACTAAATAATAAATTTTACGACTTATTGAATTATGTGTAGATTGTAGTAACCTAATTTTATATACACAATCATGTATGATATGGATTATTGGTAAAATATGATCATAACATGCACTAACAAACTTCCACATACCTGCTTTTTTTGGAGACTGACGTTTTAGTCGTGCTACACAAATTCTGTATTTAATATTCACAAGTAAATTAATAAGCCTTTGCCCTAGTGGCTGAGATTGTTCTGAAAATAGATGTTCGAATTTTTGTTCACTCCTATTTGTTTTGTTTATTGCGTTTATAGTCTGTACATAAAATAACTTAGAGCATTTGATAGCGTTGATGAAAAGAAGGTTTAGTTCCTCATCTTCATTACTTAGATCTTCAAACTTATCGTGGAGTTTTTTCAATAACATGAAAGAAGGTAAATGTAGTTTGCCTTTGCAATATAATGTAATTAAACTAGTATTTTTTACTGCAATGAAGTTACATAGTAAATCAAAACTATTATTGTTAGTTTCATATTCTTGTAACGCTTCTAAATAATCTTTCATCTTGCTTTTGATAACCCCGTTTTACATAGTAAATCATAAAAGAATTAATTTTTTGTAAACATCTGGCAAGGATATGAACGAATATTACAAAAAATCAAAATTATAAAAATTTGAATGTAAAAAATGGCAAATACAAATTGCGGTAACTAAGATTCTCATATATTATGAATGCTGATATTATCTTTTATAAAAAAAATTTAAGGAAGTTTACTATGGGACTAGAAATTAAAGCACCAGAAAACGTTGTTTTAAAGCCAATAATTACAGTTTTTGGTGTTGGTGGTGCTGGTGGTAATGCTGTAAATAATATGATTAAATCCAATCTAAAAGGAGCAAACTTTGTAGTTACCAATACAGATGCACAAGCCCTGGCTCATTCAGAAAGCGTCAACAAAATTCAATTAGGAGCTTCTTTAACTAAGGGTCTAGGGGCAGGCGCTTCGCCAGATATAGGCAAAGAATCAGCGATAGAATCCGAGAACGAAATTCGTTCACACCTGGAAGGTAGTAATATGGTGTTTATTACTGCTGGTATGGGTGGAGGAACCGGCACAGGAGCTTCCCCTATTATTGCTAAATTAGCTAAAGAGCTTGGTATTTTAACCGTTGGAGTAGTTACAAAACCATTCCTGTTTGAAGGATCAAAAAGAATGAAAGCGGCTGAAAAGGGTTTAATGGAATTACAAAAATACGTTGATACTCTAATCGTTATCCCTAATCAAAATTTATTCCGCATAGCTAATGAGCATACTACATTTCAAGAAGCCTTTGAAATGGCAGATGAAGTTCTGCACGCTGGTGTTCGAGGCGTTACTGACTTAATAACTTCACCAGGTTTGGTTAATCTAGATTTTGCCGATATTGAAACTGTGATGCGAGAGAAAGGCAAAGCTATGATGGGCACAGGCGAGGCTAGTGGCGAAGAACGAGCAATAAAAGCCGCTGAGTCCGCTATTGCTAATCCATTGCTTGATCAAAGCTCAATGTTTGGTGCTTCTGGTGTATTGATAAATATTACTGGCGGTAAAGACATGACTCTTTATGAAGTAGATAGTGCAGCAAATCGCATACGTGAAGAAGTTGGTGACAGCGATGCAAATATTATTTTTGGCTCTACCTTTAATTCAGAATTAGAGGGTGTAATCAGAGTGTCTGTAGTTGCTACCGGTATAGAGCAAAACGATATGGACTATGTAAAGTCTGAGGAACCGGTAGTTGTCATAGAAGATGAGACTCCTGAAGAGGAATTTTTTGACAATATTTCCGTTGAAAATCATGAACCTCCCTCTTATCAAGGATATGATAACAAAATAACTAATGCCGAAACAGATTTACAAACTAAGCTTGAAGAGCTAGCTAAACAAATTGACTGGAATCAAGCCGAGCAAATTAGGCCTCTTGAAAAACCAACAGCAACTGTACAAAAATCCAAACAATCATTGCTTAGACGTATGTGGAATTCATTAAAAGCACCTGAAGCACAAGAAGAGCAAAAGGAAGCGCAAATTGAGCCAAGAAGTACGCGTGATATGAGTCCACCTTCTGCTGCTGCGGAGCACTCTTCAGATATTCAAGATATTCCAGCATTCTTAAGGAAAGATAGATAAATTTGGGGGATTTAGAGAAATTTACAAAGACAATAAAAATATTTTGAAAAACCAAAGGGTATATATACCCTTTTGTTTGCTATTCAAATTTTAAAGTTTTACAATTTTATCTGTAATTACTAAAATGAAATTGAATTTATTATGAAACTATTTATCTCAACATTGTTTAGTGTAATATTGCTATCTGCAAACATAGTAATAGCTGAAGAAAAATCAGAAATAGCAGAGTATGTTAAGCAGTGCAAAAAGGACCTTGAGTTTTTTCGCTCCTCTGTAAAAAAGAATTCATCAGTTTATGCTAATAAGTCGGATACAGTTTTTCATGCTTGGTTTCAAAAGGGGTACGAAGATACCTTAAAATTGATAAATGCTATTGGTGATAAAGATGATTGCTATTATGCAATGAAATATTATATTAATGGTTTTGATCAATCACATATTAGCATTAGAGGCTATATACCTTTGCCACCAGAGGAATATCCAGGTTTCTTGAGCGCTAAAGAAGGGGCTGATCATGTTGTTATCTATAAACATCGCGGGCTAGAGTATCTAAAAGACATTAGTGTGGGTGATAAAATCACACATATTAATGATATGGCAATAGATGACTATTATAAAGATTATATATTACCATTTTATGCTACTGATAATTCCGAATTAACATTATCCTCTGCAAGTATTTATCTTTTGATATTAGATGGAAATAGGTTTAAACCTATAGTACGTAGCGTAACATTAGAACATAATGTAAAGCCAGTTAAAATTGATTTAAAATATACCGAGTTGAAGGGTGGCGCACTAGCTGCAGCAAAACAGGTAAGGCAGCCAGTTGTTTCTGATTCATTTAAAGTGGAAATGGTCTCGGATGGGGTATGGATCAGGATCCCAAGTTTTTTCCCTAGTCGCCAAGAAGCTGTTTATTATGCAGGTATGCTTTCTACGCTTAAAAAAGAATTAGCAAAAGAAGACTATATTCTATTTGACTTAAGAGGCAACCGTGGCGGCGCTTCTAAGTGGTCTAGGACGATCATTCGTAATTTATGGGGTGATGACTTTATCAAGTCCTTGGGTGAAAAGCATACTTACAATTCTCAATGGCAAAAATTGTTGCGTGTTAGTAGCGAAAACTTTAGTGGATTTAAAAAAACTTATGGAGCAGCAGCGAGTGCAACTTATGCAGCCGCGTTAAAAAAAGGAGAAAACTATTTTTTAAAAAAATGGAGCATTTTTAGGGATAAAGAAAACCTTTATACGAATGAAGACAGCACGAGTTTTAATGCTAAAATTTATGTATTAACTGATAAATTTTGTAGAAGCACTTGTTGGACTTTTGTAAACGAACTTAAGCAAATGCCAAATGTTGTACATTTAGGACAACCAACTACTATTCAGAGCCATTATTCCTACGCTAAGCAGGTACGTTCTCCAAGTGAACATTTTGATTTTTTCTACCCTACTGAAATCAGAGTACAACCCGAGTTTCAATTAGATACCCCCTTAGTACCATCAGAAATTTATGAAGGTAATTTTCGTAACGAAGCGCAGCTCATTAACTGGGTATTATCTATAACTGAGAAAGGATAATAATTATTGCTCTACTAAGAAAGAAAATAAAAGGAAGTATATTAGAGAATTGTTTGATGCCAATTTTACTACTTAATTTTTGAGACAGTGATCTTCAGGAGTATAATGGCACCCAAAAACTGGACTACTAAAATGAAAAAATGAGATATAATTTCTAATCAAAAAAGAGGAATTATATGACAAAAAAAGCTAGACAATATAGCGCAACAGAAAAAGCTAAAATAGTACTAGAAGCAATAAAATCAGAAATGAGTATTGCTCAGCTTAGTAGTAAAGGAGACAAAAAATGCTATAGTAAATTAAGTTGGAATTTGCGCATAGTTATGGTACAGTAAAAAGAAAATGCCAGCATCATATAGCAAAGATTTTCGAAGCAAAGTAATGTCCTATGTTAATAAAGGTAATAGTTGCAATAGCGCCTCAATAAAGTTTGAAATATCGGCAAATACTGTAAGAAGTTGGGACAAGAGATATA
>CAJQOE010000081.1 GCA_905479885.1 uncultured Rickettsiaceae bacterium
TTAACTGTATTGTTAGAATTTATTCATTGATCTTATAGCAGAGCTAATTTTTTCCAGTTTTATATAAAAAATAATGTCTGGTAGCCGTTAATTTTTTAAAGTTTTTTCAAAAAGCGTCCTTTTCGTTCAGACACTATCTAGAACATCCTGAAAGCTTACCCTCTATAGAAAAACTAGAACTAGGGCTAGTTGGTGACCTTTCAGATTAACTTTTAGCTCTTGAAACTAGGCCGACGGCTTCTGGACTTGTCGCGTGGAGGCAGGCTTATGCCCAGCGTGGTATTGAGCACCGTTGCTGGGGCTGCAAAAAATTCCAAACCTCATATTCCGGACAGTACCGATTTATGGCCCAAGGCTACTGCCATTGAAGCTTCTGGTATTAGGAGTGTGCTTAATTCATCCCATGTGCCAGTGACATCAGTTAGCAATTCTACTTAACGCCTTAGCTAAGATTCTTATCCTTAATTCGCGTTAAAATTCTGCAAAAAAATTAGCTACATGCACTAAATCAATTTGAGCTTTGATGTAGTGAGTTCTTGATTATTTAAAAGTTTTAACCTTCTAAACACCCTCAAGGCACATAGCTATCCCCATTCCACCACCGATACATAAAGTAGCTAATGCTTTTTTAGCTTTAGATCTTTGCATTTCGTGTAGTAAGGTCACCAGCACTCGCGCGCCGCTTGCACCTATTGGGTGGCCCAAAGCAATAGCACCGCCATTAATGTTTACTTTATTTACATCCCATTTCATTTGGCGATTTACATATTCCGCCTGCACGGCGAATGCTTCGTTAGCTTCGATTATATCCAAATCTGATACTGTCCATCCAGCTTTTGTTAGAGCTTTTTGTGAGGCAGGAACAGGGCCTGTGCCCATAATAGAGGGCTCAACACCACACTGAGCATGCGAAACAATGCGCGCTATTGGTGTTAATTTATATTTCTTAACCGCCGCTTCTGATGCAACTAAAACACCAGCAGCCCCATCATTGATAGTAGAAGAATTACCTGCAGTAACACTACCATCTGACTTAAAGGCTGACCTTAATTTTGCCAAGGCTGCAATAGTTGAATCACTTCTAATTCCTTCATCATTAGCAAACAATATTTTATCTTTTTTGACTGTAATTTCAATTGGCACAATTTCATTTTTAAATTTACCGTCCCTTTGAGCCTCAGCGGCTTTAAGGTGGGAGGCTAGAGCGAACTGATCTTGATCTTCTCTACTGATTTTAAATTTATCTGCGATATTTTCAGCCGTAATCCCCATCATAGCACCGGAAAATACATCTGTTAATCCATCGTACATCATCATATCTATCAATTCGACATTACCAAATTTCCGCCCTGCTCTCAAATAACTTGCATGCATAGCGAGCGACATATTTTCTTGGCCCCCGGCAATAATCAACTCACCTTCACCAGCTCTTATAGCATTTGCAGCTAATGCCACTGCTTTTAAACCAGATCCACATACTTTATTAATCGTCATAGCTGGTGAGGTAATTGGCATACCTGCATGTATCACGCTTTGCCTAGCTGGATTTTGACCTGAACCACCAGTTAAAACTTGCCCCAATATAACTTCGTCGATAATTGCCGGCTCTAGTTTACTATCTTGTAAAATAGCCTTAATGATTTCAGCTCCAAGCATATGAGCTGGAACAGTGGATAAACCACCTAAAAAACTCCCCACAGCCGTTCTTTTAGCTTGCGTTATATATACTTCTTGCATAATTTTACCTATTTTCTAATAACCATTGATTATATTGCGTTTGAAACTTGGACTTGCTACTGATTAAATAACCAATATGTCCACCTTCTACTTCAATCAGTGTAGTATTTTTTATTTGTTTTTGCAAAGGCTCTGTAGAGATATAAGGCACAATTTGATCTTCCTTAGCATAAACAATACATACTGGGATTTCTATATTGTTCAGCTCAACTAAATCTGCCCCTATATACCAATTTTTGTTATGCAATATATTGCGCTGACAAAAATCTTGTATAATTTCTCTATAAATTGATTTCGAAATTTTATTTCCGGATTGTAGCCAGTCTTCTACCTGCATAAATAATTCTTTATCTGCGTCAGAAGTAAGTTCAAAATACTTGTTTATTTTTTCCTGAAATTGACTTGGAAACATTAAAAAAAACATGATTTGTATATAAATTTTTGGAACAAACTCGTGGTTATCCAAAGATTTATCAAGCCCCAAAGAATCGTATACGCATAGCCATTTATCAAAATGTGAATAGTCCCATGGGCAGGTAAGCAATGTCAAGGAACTCACATTATCCACTTTAGCTAAGGCAATAGCTATATTTCCACCAATACAATGACCTATTAAATCCACTTTATCATTAGCAAAGATTCCTAATATATTTCTCAATTCACATACGTAATCTTCCATTAAAAGCTGTTGGTCATTTTCTAACCAATTTACTAAATATACATCACCCTGAAGTTGCAAATTCTCTATGAAATTTTGCTGTTTATTTAAAAACAAAATCTCAGGTGAGTTAAAGATCGAAGGAACTACTATAAATGTTTTCTTTTCTCTAGCAGCGGCAATCATAGGATATTTTAACAAAGCTACTATCGTTGACATATACTCAGTATTAAACGAGGTTGAAGAATAGATTGGTTCGTTTTTTAAACGTACAAATTGATGATATTCCAATTTATATGCATCATATTGCTCCGCTTTAAAATCAAACATGTGTATTATTCATAATTACTCGCACCTTGCATATTGACTTTATTGACGATGAATGTTATTATCCGCGCCTAAGTTTAGCTGCTAGATTATATTCGACTCAATTTATAGTAATATAGCTAGACCTAACGACTAGAAATTGCTTTTTTAAGTTTTTTTTTTGTCCATAGGTGTTTGCAAACAATGTCTGATATAGATCTAAATCCCTTTAAGAACAAGTTTCGTAATATTTTCTGGCCTATACATCGCTCCGAGCTTGGTAAATTTATACCAATGTCTGCCTTAATGTTCTGCATTTTATTTAATCAGAATGTGTTGCGTATACTAAAGGATAGTATTTTAATATCAGAAGTAAGCGCAGAAGTTACTAGCTTTACTAAGGTATATTGCGTTACCCCGATGGCAGCCATTTTTGTAGTGATTTATGCAAAATTAGTAAATCACCTACCATTTCATAAAATATTTTATTATCTAGTATCGGTTTTTACAGCATTCTATGTGATCTTTGCCTTCACTATATATCCTAATATTGATTTATTTCATATGGATCGCGAGCTGTTATCTTCTCTAATGTTAGAACACCCACATCTTAAATGGTATATTGCGGGGGTTGCTAATTGGAGCTATGTGCTTTTTTATACATTATCTGAACTATGGCCCAACATATTTTATGTATTATTATTTTGGCAATTTGCTAATGAAATAGCCACGACTAATGAAGCAAAGCGCTTTTACACTTTCTTTTCCTTTTTTGGCAATTCGTCACTGATAGTCGTTGGGTTTTTAATGATGTATCTTTCTTCTGAACAAAGCGTGATACATAAATTATTTACCGTCTCTGATAGTAAAATCATACTGACCCAAGTCTCAGTAGCTATGGTTGCGACCTCGTCTGTTTTATCCTGCCTGCTAATCCGCTACATAACGACAAATGTTCTAGACACACCAAGCGACTCTTTTAAAATCAAAAATGCACGCGGAACAAAGCCTAAAATGAGCATGGTTGAAAGTTTTAAATATATCTCACGTTCAAAATACTTATGGTTAATGTTAGTATGTTCGGCTTCTTTTGGTCTTTCAATGAATTTAATTGAAGCAGTATGGAAAGCCAAGATCAAGGAATTATATCCAACTGTCACTGAATATGCAGCATATAACAGTATGTATATTTTATGGACTGGGGTAGCCATTATGGTAATGACTATAGTTGGCAATAATGTAATGCGTAATAGTAGTTGGTTTGCAGCCGCAATAATATCCCCTCTAATAATTTTCACTACTGGTACTGCCTTCTTCTTCCTAGTGGTGTTTGATCAACAGATAATAAACTTCTTTGATGGCATGATACTAATGTCACCTTTGGCCTTGGCAGTCTTTATTGGCGCTGTTCAGAATGTATTATCAAAAGGGTCCAAATATTCTATATGGGATACTTCTACCCAAATGCTATATATCCCCTTAGACCAAGAGCTGAGAACAAAGGGTAAGGCAGCAGTAGATGTGATAAGCCCCAAAATTGGAAAGTCTGCTAGCGGGTTTATTCAATCTATAATTTTCACTATAGTGCCTATGGCCACTTATCATTCAATCGCTCCTGGCTTGATGATAATTTTTATCGCTATATGCTTGTTATGGATTTATGCTATCAAAAAAATATATTTCGAGTATCAAAAAATTGTCTAGTATTATAAGTAAAGCTTGCATTATAAGCCAATTTATTTTAAACAATAATACTAAAATTTGGAAATAAAATTAGGAGTTAACTATTATGACTAAAACAATAGAACAGCGTGAAGTAAAAGAGCAAGGATATGATGAAACTCCTTATACTGGGTACCCATTTGAATATAATAGACCTGAAAATCTAAAAAGTGTAGCTACCCTGTTCGGCATGAACCCAGCCCCTTTAGAAACGGCACGTGTTTTAGAACTAGGTTGTTCTGACGGAAATAATTTATTCCGTTTTGCCGAGACTTATCCTAAATCATTTACTCTAGGAGTTGACCTTTCAAAAGTCGAAATAGAACATGGGCAAACTACTTTAAAAGATTTAAAACTCAAGAACGTTGAACTAAAAGCTATGTCATTAAAGGATCTTGACGAGTCGTATGGCAAGTTTGATTATATAATTTGTCATGGTGTTTTTTCTTGGGTGCCAGATTTTGTACGCGATAGTATTCTAGAAGTAAGCAAAAAATTACTGAGCAAAAATGGTTTAACTTTTATAAGTTATAACACTCTACCAGGTTGGAATATGATCAACACTGTGCGCGAGTTAATGATGTACCACTCTGGCAATTTTACAGATGTTAGAGATAGAATTCAACAAGCTAGAGCTTCACTCAATTTTTTACAAGAATCACTTGCAGGGCATAAGACTCCACATGCTGAATTCATGGAAGCCTCAGCAAAACAAATGGCTGAACGTGAGGATCATTATTTACGTCATGAATATCTTGCTGATGATAATCAGGCCTTCTATTTTAATGAATTCATGGCAATGGCGCAAGAAAAAGGCTTGGCATATCTGGGAGACACTGATGTACAAAGAATGTATATTGGTAATTTGCCGCAGAAAGCTATAGAGAAATTAGGAACCATAACTGATATTGTTAGAACAGAACAATATATGGACTTTATTAAAAATACTCAATTTAGATGCACTGTATTAACGCATAAAGATACTCCAATATCACGTAATATCACGAACGAGTGTCTAGACAAATTCAACTACTATTGCAATATCAACCCAAAGGAACAAGATATAAACATAGCGGATAATAGCACAGCGACATTTTATATTGATAATATACAAGAAAAGACTATGGCTAGCTCTGACCCAGCTATGAAAGCGGTCTTAATGACGCTTCATAAAAATTTAGGCAATTGTCTCTCTATCAAAGAATTAGCAGCAGAAGCAAAAAAACTAGTCACGACTACAACCGAAGAATCAATTTTACAAAACATTTATTCTAATTTTTCTACATTAATCTTCCGTGGCTACATTAAATTTATTGCAGATAAGCCAAAAAGCATTGCTACAATTTCTAAAAAACCTAAAATTAGTGAACTTGCACGTTTACAAGCACAGAAAATACATGCAAATAATAAATTCTGGCTTACAACCAACCTGAACCAACTAATGCTAGTACAATCGCATCAATTAACTATTGTGCAAGCGCTTGATGGCACTAATACTGTTGATCAAATCAAAGCTGATACCCTAGAATCTCTTATAAACGGCAAACTAAATGCCGCTAATGGAGATAAAAAAATTGAAGATAAAAAACAATTAGAAACTGTAGCTAATGCACTAGTTGATAATACACTCGAAGATTTTCGTAAGAACTTTATTTTTATTGCATAACCCAAGGAGAGCAAATGTTTATAGATAAAATTCCAGCTAAAACAAAAAATGGGGACTTTAACGTCATCATCGAAATACCGATGAATGACACCCCAGTAAAATATGAATTTGATAAAGATGCTGGAGCCATTATTGTAGATCGCTTTATGCAAGTTTCAATGTCATATCCCTGTAATTATGGATTCATCCCGCATACACTTTCCGATGATGGCGACCCTGCAGATGTACTAGTTATTGCACAATATCCTATCGTACATGGCGCTGTAATCACTGTGCGCCCTGTTGGTGTGTTGATGATGGAAGATGAATCTGGTATGGACGAGAAAATACTAGCAGTACCAATTTCTAAGCTAGACCCTACATTCGAATCTGTAAAGGATATAGATGATGTTCCTGACATGCTAAAGCAAAGAATAAACCATTTTTTCGAGCATTATAAACAGCTAGAAAAAAACAAATGGGTAAAAATTGTCGGTTGGGAGAATGCAGCAAAGGCAAAAGAAACTATTGAAGAAGCTATAATTAGAGCTGGTAATTAAAATTACAGCTAGGATTTAAGTTAAAAAAAACCACGTCTTAAACAGACGTGGTTTTTTTTATTGCTTTAAACAAGTTAAACTAAAGGATAAACTTAGCTAAATCCATATTTTTAATAAACCCATCTAGTTGTTTTTTCACGAAACTGCTATCAATAGTAACTTTCTTTTCCTTATTATCACTTGCTTCAAAGCTTATATCTTCAAGTAAATTTTCTAAGATAGTATGCAATCTTCTAGCTCCAATATCTTCTATTTCAATATTAAAATTAGCTGCTTGCGTTGCTATTTCTTCAATTGCGTCTGTAGTAAATTCTAATTCTATATTCTCAGTTGCAATTAGAGCAATATATTGTTTTATTAAACTCGATTCCGGTTCAGTAAGGATTTTTATTAAATCCTCCTTAGTGAGAGAAGTCATTTCAACACGTATTGGTAAGCGACCTTGTAACTCGGGTAATAAATCAGATGGCTTTGATAAATGAAAAGCTCCAGATGCAATAAATAATATATGGTCGGTCTTAATGGGACCATATTTCGTTACTACGCTTGTGCCTTCAATCAACGGCAACAGATCCCTCTGTACTCCTTCCCTACTAACTTCACCACTTTTAGATTCTGATTTCGAAGTAATTTTATCTATTTCATCCAAAAATACGATACCATCATTTTCTACAGTATAGACCGCATTAATAATTGTTTTTTCTTCATCGATCAATTTTTCAGACTCCTCTGAAGTGATGATTGCTAGAGCATCTTCAACTATTAGCTTCTTTTGTTTCATTTTTTCGCCGCCAAACGCCTTGCCTAGCATATCATTAATATTTAAAACACCCATAGCTGCCCCAGGCATACCAGGTATTTCAAAACTACCACCGCCAACTGGCCCTGTATCTTTTACGCTAATTTCAATTTCTGTACCGCCAAGTTCACCGCTCATAATTTTTTCTCGGAACTTATCCCTAGTTTCCGAAGAAGATGATTTACCAACAACTGAATCTAAAATGCGTTCAACTGCTTTTAATTTAGCTTTTTCTTCAACTTCCTTTTTTGCTTTAGATTGTTGATATGCTACGGCAATCTCTACGAGGTCACGTATTATCGACTCGACATCACGTCCAACATAACCAACTTCTGTAAACTTTGTTGCCTCTACCTTGATAAAAGGAGCCTCAGCTAGTTTGGCTAAACGCCTGGCAATCTCAGTTTTACCCACGCCGGTGGATCCTATCATCAATATGTTTTTGGGAACAATTTCACTACGCATTGGTTCTGCTACACCAGCTCTGCGATATCTATTACGTAACGCTACTGCTACAGCCCTTTTAGCCGCTTTCTGTCCAACAATAAATCTATCTAACTCAGTAACTATTTCAGCCGGAGTTAGCCCCATTTTGGCTTTTGCACTCATACAACTTTCTCGATTATAATATTATGATTTGAAAACACACAAATATCTGCCGCAATATGCATTGATTTAAGTGCAATCTCTTCAGCAGTCATTTTGTTTTCTACAGAGGTTAAGGCTTTTGCTGCAGACAAAGCAAATAGCCCACCTGAACCAATTGCAGCAATATTGTCTTCTGGCTCAATAACGTCGCCATTGCCTGTAACTATTAAGATATTATCTTTATCTGCTACTATTAACATTGCCTCAAGTTTACGCAAATATTTATCAGTACGCCAATCTTTTGCTAGTTCTACAGCGCTTCGCACTAGCTGATTGGAATGCTTCTCTAATTTTCCCTCTAATCGCTCAAACAAAGTAAACGCATCTGCGGTAGAGCCCGCAAAACCTGCGATGATTTTATTATCAGAAAGCGTTCTGAGCTTACGCGCTGTTGCTTTCATAATGCTGTTGCCTAATGAGACCTGCCCATCTGCTGCTATAACTACATCATTACCTTTTTTAAGGCATAAAATCGTAGTCCCTCGAAGGGTAGGAGCACCTGAAGAATTGTGTGACATAATAATATTTGCACCTTTTATTTCATTTGAACTTGTGTAATTTACATAAGTGTTAGATAATTACTTATATTCCACTTTGCAAGTACTTAAAACAATTTATGAATATATACTCTGTATACGCTGATTCAAGTAAAAAGGGAAATAACCCAATATTAATTAAACAAGGATTCTCTTTAGCAGCCGGATTTTTTAATTGCGCCTGGGCCCTGTATCATAGAATGTGGTTTATAGCTTTTTTAACTCTAGGGGCAAATTTTTTAATAGGCGCACTAGATACATCTAGTATTGCCTATTCAATGAATATCGCTATATTATTCCTATTTGGATTCTTCGCTAGTGAACTGCGTGAGCATTATGCAAAAAGAAATGGATTAGAACTATCAGACATTATTTTAGCACAAAGCGAGGAAGAAGCAGAAGTAAAGTACTATGCACGAACAAATAACGAGGGTTCCTAATGTATGATGCCAATAATATATTTGCTAAAATAATTTCTGGCGAAATTGCTACTGACAAAATATATGAAGATGATAAATTAATAGCCATCAAAGATATTAATCCAGAAGCACCCATTCATTTGCTTGTTATTCCCAAAGCTAATTATATAGATTTTGCTGATTTTACCAATAATGCTAAATCTGAAGAAATAGCACATTATTTTAAAATGGTATCGCTTATCGCTAAAGAAAATGGAGCTTCAGAATATCGTATTATAACCAACAAAGGAGCCTCATCTGGGCAATCAGTATTTCATTTTCATACTCACATACTAAGTGGGCTAACCAACAAGGGGCTAATTGACAAAAATTTATGAGTAAAAAATATACAGTAGCAGTAATCGGCGCGACTGGCAATGTTGGCCGCGAAGTAATGAAATATTTAGATGAAAGATCATTTCCTGTAAAAGAGGTCATTCCTGCAGCTTCAGCAGATTCTGTTGGCAAAGAAGTTAGTTTTGGCGATGATACCCTTAAAGTTAGACAAATGAGCGAACTAGATTTTGCTAAAATTGATATAGCTTTCTTCTGTGCCGGGTCCGCTGTTTCCAAGGAGTATGCAAAGACTGCTAGTGAACAAGGTTGTATTGTAATTGATAAATCGTCTTATTTTAGAATGGACGAGGATGTGCCTTTAATAGTACCAGAAGCTAATATCAACGTCTTAAAGGGCTTTAAAAGCGGTATAATCTCAAACCCTAATTGTTGCGTAATACCTATAGCAGTTGCACTAAAACCTCTAGATAACGCCGCAAAAATAAAACGTATAATAGTTTCTACTTACCAATCTGCCTCTGGCGCTGGTAAAGCTGGTATGGATGAACTCTATATACAAACTAAAGCTAAATTTGTTTTTGAAACGATAGAGCCAAAAATATTCCCAAACCAGATAGCTTTCAATTTATTTCCACAAATAGGAGACTTCAGAGAAGATGCTTACACAGATGAAGAATACAAAATTTCACAAGAATTACAAAAAGTAATGGGAAATCACATCAACTCATCCGTAACTTGCGTAAGAGTGCCTGTTTTTGTTTCTCACTCTATGTCAATTAATGTGCAATTCGAGAATAAACTTGATGCTGCAGAAGCAGAAGAGCTCTTAGAAGAAGCTGATGGTGTGGTAGTGTTTAACCTAGAAAATGAACTAAAATATATTACCCCCGTAGAAGCTGTTGAAAACGACGAAGTATATATTTCTCGCATTCGAAATGACCACACCGCACCTAATTGCCTTAATATGTGGGTATGCACAGATAACTTACGTAAGGGCGCTGCTTTAAATGCAGTACAAATTGCTGAAGAGATCATTAATTAGAGATTTTATGTTGTTATCTAAAACCGAAATTCAAATAGCGAAACAAAACAGCTCTCACTTTGTTTCGTTCAAATATATAGAGGCTAATGGCACGCTAAAACAAATTGACACTTCTTTTAATAGCCTTGAAGGAGATCGCTCATTTGTTTGTAACAATGAGATTAATCTAAAAACAATAGATGGAAAAAATTTCATTGATCCTTTTCGTAGTTTGCCCACTACTAGCTTTTTTTGCGAAAATATAGCTAGTAAATATAACTCACGTAAAGTAGCTGTAACATTAGTTAGCCAATCAAGCGAAGAATTCAAACCCACTCTTTCTGCAGAAATTAGTTTTTGGATAGCAGAAACCTACTCACAAAGTGATTATCAATTTATTGCTGATCCAATTGACAAATATGCCAATCTACGAAGCGATATAATGTCAACTCTGGAAAGTATTAATATCAAAACCACTATTCATTTTCATGGCCCCACTTCTGGAGAATCTATTATTGGAATTAGAGGTAATGACGTAGTTGATCTGTCTGATAATGTTATTATTACCAAATTCATTATAGCTAATATTGCAGAGAGCTATGGATTTACTGTACAATTTACTGCATTAGATAGTAGTATTAACAATATATCCTTGGTAATTCAAGGTCATGATAATGACATGAATAAATTATTAAATGCAATGCAACTTAATATAGAACAAATATCGCTTGTAAGCTCGAATACTATTAACGGCTTCGAATTAGCTAGTATTCACCCTTATAAAATAGATGTGTCGAATACATCAAACTCTGCTCTAAAAATTAGTTTAATTTGTAACAATCTATTTATTCCATACTTAGCGTTTGCTGAGCTACTATTATATAATGTGGATAAAAATTTTTTAAAGAATGAGATATCAGGCTATTTTAACAAATAACTAGAATAATATGACCAAGAGTGTTTATTAATAAAAATTAAATATCTTGCAATAGTTAAGATTTGAATATAAACTTATGTACAATGATACGCTTTTAATAACATAGTATGAATACAAAATTATGCAAAAAACATTTAATCAAACAGAGACTAAAGTCAACCCATTAAAAGAAGCTTTGGAAAAATGCAAAGCTGCATTTAAGGTCACTTTTGTTTTTGCTTTTTTTATCAACCTATTGATGCTAGTGACTCCTCTTTACTCTTTGCAAGTATTAGATAGAGTGATTGGTAGTGGTAACCTGCATACTTTATTAATGCTATCTGTGATCATAGCCTTTGTATATTTTGTACACACATTACTACAAATAGCTAGATCATTTACTTTAATTAAGGTTGGAGAATGGTTAGATAACAATTTATCACCTGTAATTTTTGGTCATTCTATTTCCGCTTCAGCAACAAGGGTGAACCCAGCATCAAGTCAAATGCTGCGTGATTTTCAAACTGTCAAAACATTCCTAACAAGTACTGGTATTAATACGCTTTTTGATGCTCCATGGAGTATTGTGTATATAATCGTAATATTCATGATACATCCTTATATTGGTTGGATAAC
>CAJQOE010000082.1 GCA_905479885.1 uncultured Rickettsiaceae bacterium
ACCTTCAAGCCTTTTCGTTCAGACACTATATAATTATAGTAGTATTAATTGGCTTCTCTTCTGTGCGTCTTCTAGAGTATTATAACAAAAAAGCCAATGAAGATGATGTAATAATGAAATTCTGGGATAATATCCTGGTGCTTGGAGATGCTATTGGACAAGCAGCATTTATTGTAACTGGTGTATCTATTGCTATTATGGCAAGAATTGAACCTATTGAACTTTGGGGCCCATTCTTCGCTTTTTTAACAGCAAATGGCGGCGGAATTTTACGTGACTTGCTTAGAAAAAAACATTATGTGATTTGTTTAAATGGTGCAATTAATGCTGAAGTGTCCGTATTATGGGGCCTGATATTTAGCATCTATTTAAATATTAATTCATATAATCCAGACTCTACAGGAATTAGAAATGCAGTAGTTATAGTAGCTATTGGAGCCTTTATTACTAGATTAATTGCTTACTATTTCAATATACCAAATTTGAAATTTAGATCCGATCCCAAAACAAAGATTCATAAAGAACAAGAAAGTCTTGATGAATCACCTCCAGCAACAAAGGTAGAACCACCGAAGGCATAAAGTTACTTGCTTGGGCAGTTACACATTAAAAGAACTGCCGCAGCCGCACTTTCCTTTCTCGTTGGGATTGGTGAAGGTAAAGCCCGATTTAAACTCTTCAACTACAAAATCCATCTCTGTACCAAGCAGGTACATCAAAGCCTTTGGATCAATAAGGATAGTTACGTCTTTTGTTTCTATTATTTCATCGAAAGGATTTTTTACGTCCGCATATTCAACAAAATATTTAAGTCCAGAGCAACCTCCAGATTTCACCCCTATTCTAATTCCCAACGAAGGCTTACCTCGTTGTGACAGCAAAGCTTGTACTTGCTGGACAGCATTATCAGTTAAAGACATAATTGCTTTTGTAGACATTATTTTTGCTTATCTTTGTAATCATGTATTGCTGCTTTAATAGCATCTTCCGCTAGCATAGAGCAATGTAGTTTTACCGGTGGTAAAGATAAATGCTGAGCAATTTCAGTATTTTTGATTTCTAGTGCTTCATCTATTTTTTTACCTTTGACCCATTCACTTACCAATGAGCTTGATGCGATTGCTGAACCACAACCAAAGGCTTTAAATTTTGCATCGGTAATTATGCCATTATCATCAACTTTAATCTGTAATTTTAATACGTCTCCACAAGCTGGCGCACCAACAAGCCCAGTACCAACGGTATTATCTTTTTTATCTAGCGCCCCTACATTACGTGGATTTTCATAATGATCTATTACTTCGTTGCTATATGCCATATTTTTACTCTCCTTTTTTATAGTTAATTTTTAGTGCGTAGCCCATTTAATTTCATTAATGTCTATACCTTCTTGTACCATCTCCCATAGTGGACTTAATTCTCTTAGCTTATTTATATTAGCAAGCATTAATGCAGCAGCATAATCTACTTCAGCTTCGGTAGTAAATCTACCAAACCCAAATCTAATTGAGGTATGAGCCATTGCTTCGTCAACTCCAAGAGCCCTGAGTACATAAGATGGTTCAAGTGAAGAAGAGGTGCAAGCCGAGCCAGAAGATACAGCCAAATCTTTTATAGCTAAAATCATAGATTCGCCTTCAATATAAGCAAAACTCAAATTTAAATTCCCTGGGTAACGTTGTTCTTTATCTCCATTTAAAAATACATCTTGTGCATTTGCTTGGATAGTAGTTAAAAATTTATCAAATAGCTTTTTAACATGCGCATGGTCTTTTGCCATTTCCTCTTGAGCAATTTCAGCCGCTTTGCCAAGCCCTACTACTAGGGGCGTAGCTAATGTACCTGAGCGGAATCCACGCTCTTGTCCACCACCATTAATTAATGGTGTTAAACGCACTCTTGGCCTACGCCTTATATAAAGAGCACCAATTCCCCCTGGTCCATAAATTTTATGCCCAGATATACTAGCAAGATCAATATTACACTCATCTACATTAATCGGTATTTTACCAAAAGCTTGAGCTATATCTGAATGGAAAAAAGCCCCTTTTTCACGGCAAATTTCACCTATTTCCTTTAAAGGCTGAATAACACCAATTTCATTATTGACTGCCATGACGGATACTAGCATTGTCTCTTCAGTTACAACTTTTTCTAATTCTTCTAGATTCACCAATCCATTAGGTTGTACTGGTAGATAAGTTATTTTAAACCCGTCTTGTTCCAGGTGACGACAAGTATCTAAAATACATTTATGTTCAGTAGTTAAAGTCACGATATGCTTCTTTTTACTGCCATAAAATTTGGCAATACCCTTTAAGACCATATTGTTTGATTCTGTAGCACCTGAAGTAAAAATAATTTCCTTTGGCGATGCGCTAATTAGGTTTGCCACTTGTGACCTGGCTAATTCACAAGCCTCTTCCGCTTCCCAAGCAAAAGAATGACTTCTAGAATGCGGGTTACCAAATTTATGAGAAAAATAAGGCAACATAGCTTCAACCACACGCGGATCTGTTGCTGTTGTCGCTTGGTTATCGAGATAAATTGGTAATGTCCCGCCTTCGTTAATAATTTTTTGTTTTAATTTTGCTAAATCAGTCATAATTAATTTATTCATTTATATTGTTATATATTTTAAGAAAATTATCTATATCTTGTTCAGTAGTACTAACCCCTATAGAAATTCGTAAAGCTGAACTTATTTTATCTTCAGGATAGTCCATAGCTAATAATACATGCGATGAGGTCGCCTTGCCGGAAGAACAAGCCGAACCAGAACTTACGGCTACCCCTTGCAGATCAAGCGCAATCAACTGAGTCTCAGCCTTTTTATTTACATTCATAATCAAGCTGGTATTGGGCAATCTATTAACATTTACACTAGCAATTTCAATATCATGATCACTCTCTAGTAATGCAGTTTCTAGTTTAATATGTAATTTATTCATATGCTCAAATCGTGAGCCTAATTCTGCTTTGACGATATGCGCTGCCTCTCCAAAACCAACAATAGCAGGTACGTTTTCTGTACCAGAACGTAGATTGCGTTCTTGCCCACCACCAATAAATATGGCAAGCAAAGGTATAGCAGCTTTGCCAATTAAGGCAGCTGCTCCCATGGGACCACCAAATTTATGAGCAGATATAGACACAAAATCAACGTTAAGCTTTGGTATATTGATCTCAATTTTGCCTGCAGCTTGTACGCAATCACTATGCATTAGAGCACCATAGTCATGTGCTATATGGGATATTTGTTCAATTGGCTGAATAACTCCCGTTTCATTATTAGCTAACATCACTGACACTAATTTTTTCTTAGATTTACAAGATTGTAATTTGCTAATTAAATCTTCTAAATCTAAAACACCATTTTTATCAACTCTAATAATAGTTATATTGTCTGATATTTTACTATGAGCAAAAATTGAAGGATGCTCTGTGGCTGCTATAAATATTTCACCATCTTTAAAGTTTGAGAGTAGAAGATTATTTGCTTCGGTCCCGCTGGAGGTAAAAGTTATTTGGTAGTCATTAAAGCAATCCGCTATACCTAATAATGAAGCTATAGATTTGCGTGCTATCTCTAATACACTTTTCCCCTTGCGTCCATACGAATGTATTGATGATGGATTTAAGGGTTCGTGTTCCAATAATTCTTGCATTTTTTTCTTAACATTTGGATGCATATGAGTTGTTGCATTATGGTCAAGATAAATCATAACACCATCACTGATTGCTTATATTAATTTTACCGGATATTACATCTGCAATCGAAATGCTTGCAAAGTAACCCCTGATATGCCTACTTAAACCTTTCCATAAATCATGTGTCTGGCAATTTATTCCATTTTTACGGCAGTTTTTATCTTTCGCGCATCTGGTCATTTTTAGATTTTCTTCAACTGCATCGATGATGTTTTCTATAGTGATTTTATCCGAGCTGCTTTTTAAATGATACCCTCCACCAGGACCCTTTACAGAACTTACTAAATCAGCTTTTTTAAGTTTCAAAAATATCTGTTCTAAATAACTAAGAGGTATATTTTGATTTATTGAAATATCAGCTAATTTCATTGGAGCTAACGCATTTTTAGAAGCTACTTCCATTATAGCCATTACTGCATAGCGACTCTTTGTTGTGAGCATCATAATTATTATATCATACATACATGTTTCTAATACTGAGATGCTATCTTACCCAACTAAAATAGTCAAGTATTTGTTTTGTCAATAAGCAGCTCTCCATCTTGCATTTTTAAGTATAAAGAGGGGGATTTTTTTGCATCTGATACAGTAGAAATAAAGTGGCCACCTTGATTTTTGAGCATTGCATATCCACGCTTCAAAACATTATTATAATCTAAACTCATAAGCAGCGAAGTACTTAGCACGAGCCTATGCTCTTGTGCATTTAATAAAGGCTCTTTTTTACTTATTAAATTATCACCATAATGTTTATATTGCAGATACTTATATTTTAGTATTTTCATGGGTTGAAGTCTGGTGATTGGGAAATACCGCAAAGAAGATTGTTTGTTTTTAAGTAGATTAGGCAAAGCCCCTACCAGTCGAAATGAAAGCTCGTCAATTCTTTGCGTGTAGTTATTTATTTGGTTTAGCATTTGGTTTAAAACGCGTTTATTAGCGTCTAATCTCTCTGAATAATATCTAAGAGAGTTTGTTAGCTTACTAGCGATACGATCTTGTAAAGACTGTATAGTGTAGTTTAAATCAACTATTACTGGGACAGAGAATTCTGCAGCTGCAGTGGGCGTTGGTGCTCGCATGTCTGCTGCAAGATCAATTAAAGTATAATCTGTTTCATGCCCAACAGCAGAAATTATTGGGATTACAGAATTATAAACAGAGCGTACAACTATTTCTTCATTAAACGGCCATAAATCTTCTATAGACCCGCCACCTCTTGCTACAATTAATAAGTCTGGCCTGTGCTCTAATGAAAGTTGGTTGAATCCATTAATGGCAGCTGTTATTTCACCTGCTGCTGTTTCCCCTTGTACTGATACTGGCCAAATTATTAAATGCGTTGGACAACGATCAGAGATACGATGGATAATATCTTTAATAACGGCTCCAGTGATTGAGGTAATGATACCAATCTTTTTTGGTAAAAATGGTATTTGTTGTTTGTGCTCTTTAGCAAATAATCCTTCTATTTCTAATTTGGCTTTGCGTTCTTTTAATATCTGCATAAATGCACCAGCCCCGGCTGGTTCAATATTATCTGCCGATATTTGGTATTTTGATTGGCCAGCATAAGCTGTAATCCTACCCGTAACTACAACTTCTAAACCTTCCTCTAATTTAAATTGGATTTTAGCTAAGCTATGTCGCCAACAAGTAGTTGCTAATATTGCATTTGTATCTTTCAGTGAAAAATATCCATGACCAGAACTAGCTATCTTTAAACCCGATATCTCACCTTTAATTTTTACAACCCCAAGGTTGTTTTCTAATAGCAATTTAATCTTTCCAGAAATCTCTGAAACAGAAAATACCAAAGAGTTTGCATTATTTGTTAAATTATCTTCCAACATACTGTATGATTGAGAATATTTTCAAAAGCACAAAATAAAACTAGTTTAAATGCGCCTTGTTTGCAAATCATTACTGATCTTTTTCCTGTTAGGGCTAACTTCTTTTGCAAAAGGGGCTATCCCTGCTGGTGCTGGTGCCTTGATGAAAGCAACTGAAGTGCATTACGATGCCAAAAAAGATACAATTACAGCTCGCGGCGATATTTTTATTCAAATGGATAATTATACTGTAAGTGCTGATAAAATACATTATCGCCTTAAAGAAGATGAAATCTTTGCTGAAGGCAATATAAAAATAACGGACGAAAATAATCATATAATACACGGTGAGCGCGCTATTTTCAAAGACAAATTAAAAAGGGGCGTTGTCGAAGAGTTTATTGTCAAATTCGATCAAAATTCAATTTTAGTAGCTAGATTAGCTAATAGGCTTGATGATAAGCATATAACACTTGATAAAGCAGTGTTTACTCCTTGTGAAATCAATTGCGGTAATAAACCGATTTGGCAATTGAGCGCAGGTCATACCAACATAGATTATGAAAAACAAAAAATTACTTATAAACACGTGTTTTTTGAAGTGTATGGCGTACCTATAATGTACTTGCCATATTTCAGACATCCAACACCATCGGCTCCTGCACAATCTGGAATATTAGCTCCCAAGATAAAACAAAATGATTTTATATTACCTTTTTATTTTCGACCGAAATCGAATTTAGATTTTACGATTAGCCCAAGATTAGCAAAAAATTATACTATCTTCGAGGGTGAACTGCGTCACAAGGTAAAATTGGGACAATATGAAGTACATGGTAGTTATGGTAACCC
Organism: uncultured Rickettsiaceae bacterium; assembly: GCA_905479885.1. Lineage (GTDB taxonomy): Bacteria > Pseudomonadota > Alphaproteobacteria > Rickettsiales > Rickettsiaceae > Megaera_A. The sequence continues at coordinate 6,396 of CAJQOE010000082.1, forward strand.
ATCTTATACAAAAACTAAAGATGGTAAAATGTCAAAAAATTCTAGACCTGGTCGTTATCATGTTTTTTCTAAAGGTGACTTTTCTAAAGATAAAATAAATTATGGTTTTGACATTAAACGAGCTTCCGATAAAGCATATTTAATAAATTATCATGAGATTTATGACTCATATCTAACATCTAGTATTTATACTAATACTATTGATGGAAGAAATTATTTCTCACTTGAAGGATTTGCTTTTCAGGATTTAAGATCTAATAAGGTTAAGCTTGGCACTGGCATGGGTTCAAAACTTAAAACCCCCTTTATCTTACCAAGCGTACGCACACAGAATGTCTATAGTTTAAATGATGCTGAATCACTGCTATTCAATGTTAGAAATAATACTATCGCATATAATGAACCAAATAGACAATTAGCTAGAACATCATTGGACCTAGAATTAATGAACAATTTGATTACAAATAATGGTCACATGATGAGCTTTACTTTTGCTAACCGAGGAGATCTATATTGGACTAATTTTTTAGATCCAAATACAGTTAATGAGAAGGAAAAAATTTGGTATAGAAATATCCCTGAGTTTAGAACCAGATGGCGCTACCCATTAGCAAAAACAATTAGTAACAAATCTACTATTGTTCTTGAACCAACTGCCATGGTGGTTTTGGGCAAAAAATACGAACCACGATTTAAAAAATTTGAGTTAGTTGACCCCACTAAAAATGAACTTTCTGAAAATAATATATTTAACGGGAATAGTTTTAGTGGAATTGACGCTCATGATTACGGCAACCGCTTCAGTTATGGTTTAAATTCATCTTTAATGTCCGAGCATTTGTATGTAAACACATTTTTAGGTCAATTATTATATAAAGATAATGCAATAGAAAAAGGAAATGCTGATTATGTAGGTAATATCAGTGTAGATGTAGATAATAGTTTTGAGCTTTATTATCGTTTTAGAAAAAACAATATGCTAAAAGCCATACGTGATGAAGTAGGAATGAATGCTAACTTTGAAAAACTAACGGCAAATGCCATTTTTACAGAGCTACATAATGTATCACAATATTTTGCTAAAGAAGGTTTTGAACCAGAACAAGATAAAGCATCTCAACTTAGCTTTAATGTTAATTATCTATTGAGACCAAATTTATGGATTGGGGCGTCAACTAACTTAGATGTTGCATCTACTCCGGTAAAGGTGCTGGTACGAAGTATCAGGGTGACATATTTATTTGATTGTGTTAGTATTAATGGCGCTATAACTGATAATTTTTTACAGGATAGTGCGCGAGGAGTCAAAAAAACCAGGAGCAAGACTTTTTCTGTCGGTTTAAAAGTTATAAATATGTGAGTATAAAATATGAAAAAATTATTAGCGTTATGTGTTATCTTATTTTCAGCATCGGTATTGGCCAACATACCAGATATTGTTGCATTAGTTAATGATCAACCCATTACAAAATATGATTTTGAATCTAGAAAAAAGATGGCTATTACATTAAATAATATCGATGTCTCTGATGCCGCAATGGAGAGAAAATTAAACAGTGAAATTGTAAATATTTTAATAGAAGAAGAGTTGCTAAACCAACATGCTGAAAAAGTAGGCGGAGCAGTAAGCAAAGATGATTTAGATGAAGCAATAGGTACTATTGAGCAAAGAAATAATATGCCTAAAAATGGTATGAGCAAGTTCCTAAAGGAGAAAAATCTAAATGTTGAAAGTTTTAGAAAGCAAATTAAAGGCGAGTTAATTAGACATAATATTATTAATTCATTATCTCATTCAGTATCTGTTTCACAAAACGAGCTTGACGTAGCATTAATAAATAGCAACGAAAAAGATTTTAATATCGAAGCCTGGGTATTTACGTCTAAGCATGCTACAGATAAAGAATTAGAACAAATGCAGCAATTAAAAAAACGTCTTAATTCTTGCGAAAAAATGGACAGTAAGCTGTATGAAGAATTTGCTGATGCCGAAAAATTTGACCGTAAATTGAAGCAATTACCAAACAACACTCAATCTGTGGTGCTAGATACTAAAACTGACTCTTCAAGTCGTGTATATAAAGAGGATGATAAATTCAAACTAGTTTTTGTTTGTAAAAAAGATAGAGCCGTTTCTAGTGGCGACTTAAGTAAAATCCAAGCCTTTTTATCGAATAAAAAAATGTCGCACAAGGCTACAAAGTTCTTTAAGGATTTAAAATCTAAAGCGTATATTAAAGTGATGATACCGAATTAATGCTACCCTCTATTGCTAAGCTAGCTAGTAAACATGGCATTGCTCCGCTAAAGAAATACGGACAGAATTTTATTTTTGATGAAACTCTATGCGACAAAATAGTAAGGCATGCCAGCCTTACTGAAGATTCTAGCGTATTGGAAATTGGTCCTGGTCCAGCGGGATTAACTCGCTCTATTTTAAAAGCAGCACCCAAAGAGTTATTTGCTATTGAAACTGATTCAAGGTGCCTACCATTACTAGAAGAAATTAAAACTTTCTACCCAATTTTGAATATTTTACATGCTGACGCCCTAAAAATTAAATTACCAGATATTGTTACCAACAAAAAATTAGATATCATATCAAACCTACCTTATAATATTGGCACTAAGCTTTTGATTGACTGGATATATCAAATTGATCACGTACAAAGTATGACGTTAATGCTGCAAAAAGAAGTCGTTGATCGCATTATTTCATCTCCTGATAAGAAGAGTTATGGGCGTTTATCTATAATATGTCAGCTTGTTTGCGATACAGAAAAATGTTTTGACGTGAGCCCCAAGGCCTTTTATCCAGAGCCTAAAATCTGGTCAAGTATAGTTCGCTTTGTACCCAAAATAGACCGTCCCTCTCAGGATATTTTATATAAACTAGAAAAAATCACCATTCAAGCTTTTACCGGTAGGCGGAAGATGATTAAGTCATCTTTAAAAAAAGTAGCTCCTAATATAGATGAAATTTTAGAGTCATTAGGCCTAGATCATTCTCTACGCGCCGAAAACTTATCTCCTAAAAATTATTTGGCAATAGCGAAGAAAATTATTTAGTTGTATAAATCGCAATTACTACTATATTAATACTCAATAATTTATACATTTGACCACACATGACAAACTTAAAAAAACCAATATTGTTCTTAATTGCCATATTTTCTATCTCTAGCTGCGCTAGAGATTTATCTAGCTCAACATACACGAGCGACTCAACATTAAATATTGTACTTGAGGGTATAATCGTATCTTCACGAGATATTAAAATAAAAGAAAGTGATAGACTAAGTGACAATACTGCTGGAGCAATAGGCGGTGGTTTAGGTGGTGGAGCTCTGGCTCATTCATCTGGTGGTGGCGGTGGCGCCGTCATTGGAGGAGCGGTTGCAGGCGCTGTTGTTGGCGCTTTAGCCCAAGATACTTTCTCAAGTGCAAAAGGTACAGAGTTTATAGTTAAAGTAGATAAATCAAAACTTAGTGATGATTATTACGAAGGTAGCGCGCTTATGAGAAATGCAATTGCCGCTGCTAAAGCTACTGGTATGATTACTATTGTTCAAAAAAGCGAAAAAGATAAATCAAAAATGATTCAAGTTGGAGAAAATGTTTTAGTAATTATTTCTGAAAATAGATCAAGAGTCATTAGAGACGTAAGTAAGTAATCATTATGAAAAATATAATTAAATTATTCTCACTATTACTAGTGATGACAGTGTTATCTGCTTGTACGAAAACTACTAGTGTTAGATATCATAAAGATTTCCAAAATCAATTATCGCAGGCAAAACAACTTGCACTATTACCAACTACAGTAAACGTAGTGGCCGTTGATTCCTTTGGTAAAACAACAAGAAATTACAATTATGAATCTCAAGTTGAAGATGTGATTATCGATATCCTTAAACCTATCCTTGTGGATAAAGGTTATAAAACTGTTTTCTTAAATAGAAAAGAAATTCATAATAATAAATTATCAGGAAGTGTACTTGCCTTCAGGGAGAGCTATAACACAAAGATTCAAACTCTATATGCCGTGCCTTTATGGACAGAAGAAAAAGCACATAATGTAGATTTATTTTTAGATAGAAAAGCAGGTGATATTGCAAAATTAACGGAATCTGAATTAGTTATATTCGTTGAGTATGCACTACGTGCCAAAACCTCTGGCGCATGCACTTCGCAATTTGCTAAAACTATGCTGTCGGCTGCCCTACTTGGTGCTGCTGCAAGCAATCCAGAAGAAGGTGCAGCTGAAGTACTGTCTTTAAGGTTTGCAATTGTAGATCCGAATAATGGTCAATTTGTATGGTCTAATTCTACTAAAACTCTTTATAGTGTGTTCTCTGATATGTTTAGTGGAAAGAAAGCTAATAAAACTATAGAATCAAATAGACTGAAAGGATTGTTTAAAGATCTTTTAGAAAATTTACCCAAAAGAGATAAATTAAAATAACAATCAAGAAGTTCAACTTGCTGGCTGACTAATTATATAATAATGGAGATAATAAAGCTTTACGAATTATTCAGATAATTAGTCAGCTGAATATTTTAGGCCCATTGTATGATAAGATTCTGGATTATCTTCCCAGTTTTTTCTTACCTTCACAAATAGAAACAAGTGGACCTTGTGCCCTAAAAGTTTTTCAATATTTACCCGAGCTGCGCTGCCTACTGCTTTAATACGACTACCATTTTTACCAATGATCATGTTTTTATGAGAATCTCTTGTAACAATGATCACTTGGCTAACTTTAACGGAACCATCTGGTTTTTCTTCCCAGGTTTCATACTCTACGGTGAGATTATAAGGTAATTCTTGCTCTAATTGTAAGAATAATTGCTCTCTAGTAATTTCGCTGGCAAGAAAACGCGCTGGTAAGTTTGTCATGTCGTCTTCTTCGTACATCCAACCAGTATTAGTAGCATTTTCTTTTAAATAATCTATGAAACTTGGTATACCATTGCCATTTAAAGCTGATATGTTAAAAGTTTTTGAACCAGGCGATTCTTCATCTATAAAGCTTATATTATCGAGGAAATATTTTGACCTTAGATCAATCTTATTCATCAAAAATACAATCGGTTTACCTAAGCTAGATATTCTTTTGACAATTTCTTTGGTCATGTCATCAAGTTTTGCAGCGCTATCAATAATCAAAACAATTATATTGGCACTATTTAAACTAGACCAAGCACAGCGCACCATAGCCTTTTCCAACTTCTTCTTGGGCTCAAAAATACCGGGAGTATCAAACAAAACAAGCTGTATGTCATCAATTGTTATTATACCAGTAATGATTGATCTAGTAGTTTGCACCTTAGGAGTTACAATTGAGATTTTTTGCCCAATAATATGATTAAGTAAAGTTGATTTACCAGCATTAGGCTTTCCAATGATGCATACAGATAGAGATTTTTTTAATTCAAGTTCTGTCATAATTTATTGATTTAATTCTTTTAGCATTTTTCTAGCAGCATTTTTTTCTGCATCTTTAATAGAATTGCCGGTGCCTATTTGCGATGCCCCACCGGCGTGTACTTGTACGGTAAAAATAGGGGCATGCATTGGACCATCTTGCTTTATAACTTCATATGTTGGCATTTGTTGTGCTTCATGCTGCAGCCATTCTTGCAAATATGTTTTTGGGTCAGCTACACTAAAATCTATATTTTCAATATGATCCGCCCAAAGTGTATTAACTATCTCACGTGTCTTTTCAAGATTGCTATCAAGATATATGGCCGCTAGCAAAGCTTCCATAGTGTTCTCTATATTATTAGAATTAACCCTTCCTCCAGAATGCTCTTCACCGTTAGTCATGATAATATATTCTGCTAGATTTAGAGTATTTGCCACTTTGACCAAAGTATCGCGTGATACTACATAGGCTTTAATTTTAGCTATAGTTCCTTCTGCATAATTATCAAATCTATTAAATATCATTTCTGTTACCAGAAATCCTAATATTGAATCCCCTAATAACTCAAAACGTTCATAATTTATTTTATTATTAGCTATTTGCTTTAACGAAGGGTGGCTTAAAGCTTCTTCAAGCAAGGCTAAATTTTTAAATTTATAATTTAGCGCCTTTTCTAATTGAGTAAAACTATTTGTCATGACTAACATTAGAACTATAAAGATTGCTAAATAATCTATTGAACCTTATAGAAGAAACCCAAGTTCCGACTCTAGATAATTGCTCCCAAAATCCCGCGTTAGAATCCCATAACGACTCTTCTGTAGAAAAAATAATAAATTGTCCTTTAGCAATTAAGTTACGAAAAGGCACAGTACCCAATTGATACCTACTATCTCCAGAATTATCTCTGTTGTCACCCATAAAGAAGTAATTACCATCTTCTATTATATGCGGTCCATAATTGCTGCGATCTATACGTAAATCTGGTTGTGTATATTTTGATTTATAGGAAAAAAAGCTAACACCATTTGGCAAGCTTTCCTTAAATTTCTGAAATTTTTGTCCAGCTTGATTAATGTATTTACCTACCTTCACTCGCTCAATAGCGATATCATTAATATAGGTGACATCATTGATTATTTCTATTTTTTCCCCAGGCAATCCAATAAGTCTTTTTATGTATCTCTCATGCATAAGGTGCGGGGGACGCATAATAATTATGTCGCCTCGCTCTGGTTGACTGGCAAAAATTCTTCCCTCAAAAATATTAGGGTTGAAAGGTATAGAATAAATACTATATCCATAATTATATTTAGTTGAAAATATATAATCCCCTTCAAGAATTGTTGCATTCATGGACCCTGTAGGGACAAAAAACAATTCCAAGAAAAAAGTCCTAACCGCAAGAGCTAAAATTATTACAACTATTAAAGATTTGATTTCCGACTTAGCACTACTTGCAGCGCTCTTGTTTGTGCTTTCTTGCATATCCAATGTAGTTTTCCGATATCTATATATTAAATTTACCGTTATAATAGTCTCCAAAGTGAATTAAATCTATATATTTATGCTTATTAATAATAATTTTTCATCACCTAATTACAGCACTAGAAGTCAAAAACTAGAGCATATAATGGTGCACTTCACAGAAATGTTGTTTGTAGACGCTTTAAAAAGATTAACTGATAAGACCTCAGAAGTAAGTGCGCACTACTTGATTAAAGCCGATGGAACAATTTATCAATTAGTTGATGATGCAAATATAGCTTGGCATGCGGGAAAAAGCTCCTGGCATGGCGTTGATTCTTTAAATCAAAATTCTGTTGGCATAGAGCTAGATAATTTGGGTAATTGTAAGTTCAATAAACCGCAAATGCAAGCCTGTATTGAGCTTGGCAAATTTTTGCTGAAGAAATATGATATTGCTGCAAATAATTTTATAGGACATTCTGATGTTGCGCCAGATCGTAAAGTAGATCCTGGTATATTTTTTGATTGGAAATTATGCGCCAAGAACGGACTTGGGGTATGGCGCAATCTTTCGACTCCCAAAAAGTCTGAACTACTAATTTCTTTTGGAGATAAAGGCTCTGCTGTAACAAATTTACAGACTAATTTAAGAAGGCTAGGTTATCCGATAAACATAAGCTCGGTTTTTGATACGCAAACTAATTTTGTAGTTAGGGCATTTCAATCGAAATTTTATCCAGAATGTATTCATCAAAAAGGCTTGGCTTATTATATCAATAATAATTCTCAATATTCTTGGTGTAGTTTTTCAGAGGATATTTTACAAAACTTGTTAGTATAAATTTTTTCTTGAAGAAATAGGGTATATGTTATATGCTACGCCTACTCTCGGAAGTGTTTTCGAGGGGAATTCACACATGTAAGCCTTGTTGGTCTGTTATTAAAATAGCAGCTTGGTAGCTTATGTGGAGGTATAACTAACAAAAACAGGAGATATTTATGTCTAAGTCTAACTTACCTAAAGTTAGCGTTGGCGATTTGCTAGACGCTGGTATTCATTTTGGTCACAAAACTTCACGCTGGAATCCGAAGATGGCTCCATATATTTATGGTGTACGCGATGATATCCATATTATTGATTTGCAACAAACAGTTCCTTTGATGCAAATAGCATTACAGAAGATTTATGAAACTGTAAAAAATAATGGTAAGGTTCTTTTCGTTAGTGGCAAAGTGCAGGCAACAGATCTAATTGCAGAATACGCTGAAAAATGTGGACAATTTTATGTAAATAATAGATGGCTTGGTGGAATGCTTACTAACTGGGGCACCATTTCAAAATCTATAAAAAAACTAAATAATATTGAAAAAGTACTTGAAGATGAAGAGCAAATCACTAGCTTCACTAAAAAGGAAATTTTAGATTTAACTCGCAAAAGAGAAAAATTATTAAAATCTCTTGCAGGTATTAGAAATATAGGCGGACGCCCAGATTTAATCGTAGTAATCGATACTAACAGAGAGCATCTAGCAATCAGTGAAGCTGTAAAGCTTAATGTACCAATTGTGGCGGTTGTTGATAGTAATTCAGATCCAGATAATGTGGATTATCCAATACCTGGTAACGATGATGCGATTAGATCTATCAGACTTTATTGCAGCTTATTTGCAGATGCTGCTCTTGCTGGTATTCAAGATGCGTTAACTGATTCTGGTGCTGATGCAGGCCTTACACAAAAAGTAGAAAACAAAACTCTAGATGGTGTAACTAAAATAGAAAAAGTTGCTAAAGTATCGAAAGCAAAACCGATAAACACTGACAAACCCGCTGCTCCTAAGAAGCCAGTAGAAAAAACACCTGCGAAAAAAGTTGAAGAACAAAAATAAGAAAATAATAAATGGAGATTGAGCAATGACTATAACCGCAGCATTAGTTAAAGATTTGAGAACAAAAACAGGCGCTGGCATGATGGATTGCAAAAAAGCGCTTGTAGAAGTAAGTGGTGATTTTGAAGCAGCTGTTGATTGGCTAAGAACGAAAGGCTTAGCTGCTGCCGCTAAAAAAGCTGGCAGAGTAGCTGCTGAAGGCTTAACAGCAGTTTCTATAAATGGTTTAAAAGGCGCTGCAATTGAAATTAATTCTGAAACAGATTTTGTTGCTAAAAACGAAACTTTCCAAGGAATAGTAAAAGAAGTTTCAGAACTAGCTGTTACTGTTGACGATATAGATTCTTTAAAAGCCGTTACAACAAAATCAGGTAAGTCTGTTGAAGATGAAATTATTGCTAACATTGGAACAATAGGTGAGCATTTAAATCTTCGTCGTATGCAGTCTTTATCTGTTAATGACGGCGTAATTGCACCATATATTCATAATGCAGTATCTGACAATATGGGTAAAATTGCTGTGCTTGTAGCCCTTGAATCTACTGGTGATAAAGTAAAATTAATGGAAACAGCTAAGCAAATAGCTATGCATATTGCCGCTGCTAGACCTGAATGTTTAAATAAAGAATCTGTAAATCCTGAAATTATTCAGAGAGAAAAAGATATCTTTACTGAACAAACAAGAGAATCGGGCAAGCCAGATAATATCATCGAAAAAATGATCGAAGGCAGAATTCGTAAATTCTTAGAAGAGATAGTACTTTTAGATCAAGTTTTTGTAATTGATGGTAAAACAAAAATCTCAGATGTAGTAGCAAATCTTGCAAAAGAATTAGGCACACCAGTTGCACTAAAATCTTACATAAGATTTGAACTGGGTGAAGGAATTGAAAAAGAAGAAAAAAACTTCGCTGATGAAGTCGCGGCAGTAGCTAAAAATTAAAAGCAAATACAAACGTGATTCCTAATATAAGCTAAATTTGTTTTAGTTGAAATTAGGAATCACAATCTTTTAGCAGAAATATATAGTCTTTTCGGCTATGTTCGTTACTTTTCAAAAACATTAATTAAAAATACTAAGCCACCAATTTATAGAAAATAGTTTGTATTTAAAACTACAAGACTGATTCAAATGTCAGATCGAATAAATATAAATCTATCATCCCCTAATTTCCGAACCACTCCTGGGTTTAACTCTTATATCCCCCTGCCTTTTATAGCTCTGCTTAAACTCTATCTTTTCTTTAAAAGTTTAACTCTAACAATTCCATATATAGAAATAAATAACCACATTATCTCTATAATAACCGAGGCTAAATTCCAATGATAATACAAAGAAAATAGCAACATAATTGCACCGGCGAAGTTTGAATAAAGATAAAAGGAGGAATTAGGAGTTATTTTTTCTGCTTGCAACAAAAAAAAACTAAGCACTACGAGAGTAACCCCAATTACACCTATAATATCAGA
>CAJQOE010000083.1 GCA_905479885.1 uncultured Rickettsiaceae bacterium
GCAAGTTAAGGGGTTCTCTAACTTAATCTTGCTAAAAAAGATTTATTAAGCAAACGCAAAACCACGTGGCTTGCCGCGTGGATGTAGTAAACCATGGTTACACATGGCAAACATAGTTTGTACTCGGCTCGCCGACTTGATACCATGGGGCTTGCCCCGTGGAGGTTCACTTTGTTATTCTGCGTGCTAGCATTGACACAGTATAACTAAAGATTGTGTATATAATATAGTCAATGTGTATACTATTGGCTATAGTTCACATAAACTTTAATTACTTGAAGCTACAGAATAAATATTTAATAGAATGGTTATTATGCGCAAAATACTTTTATCTTCAATATTAGCTATTTATTCCGCAAATGCTTCTGCGGTAACAATGGAGGAAGCATTAACGAGTGGTTATAACCATAATGAAGAATTAAAAGGTATTAGAACAGATTTTTTAACAGAAATTGAAGCGTTCCCTAGAGCTTTGGCTGGATTTATGCCTAAAATAGCTGCTGGAATAAGCTCGGTAGATTCTAAAGTCACTAAAAAAAGTGGCTTACAACCAACTCCTGATACAACTAGTATTAACAATACGCGTTATACTCAATCTTTAAGTATAGAACAACCGATTTTTGATGGGTGGTCTTCTGTTGCCGAATTAAAATCAGCTCAATCAGCTTTCCGTGCTGCGCGTGGTGACTATTATGCTAAAGAGCAAGAAAGCTTTTTGAAAGAAATAAATGCTTATTTAGGTTGCGTTGAGGCTAGAGAAAAATATGACATCTCTAAAATTAGTGTAAAATCTAATAAAACACAACTTGATGCTATGAAGGAGAAGTTTAAATTAGGTGAATCTACAGAAACTGAAGTAGCTAGTGCTAGAGAAGGGCTGGCAACGGCAGAAGCTCATCAAGCTTTATCTTATGCAAATTATGAATTTGCTAAAGCAAATTTTTATCAAGTATTTGGTGTTGAAGCGATTGATGTTAAGATGCCTGTTGTGCCAATAAATTTACCTACTAGTTTAGAGATGTTAACAGAGCGCGCAATAGCTATTAACCCATCAATAGAGAGTGCTACTCATAGGACAAAGTCATTGAAAGCAGGGGAAAATATACCAAAAGGTAGATTGTTGCCAAGGGCGAGTTTTAGGTTAGAGCATGGTCGTACGTACTATAACCCTCAAGATATTCGGGCCAATGATTTTAATAATCAAAGCAGTACTGCAACTTTATCAGTTACAGTTCCGATTTTAGAAAGAGGCGGGATAGAATATTCTGATGTTAGGAGAGCTAAATATCAAACTAGAAAATCTGTTATTGCTCTAGATAGTACTATAAAACAAATTAAAGCGAACTGTAAGGGAAGGTGGGCAGAGCTAAATGCTGCTAAAGTTAGAATTGCAGCTACAGACCAGGCGGTAAAAGCTGCAGAAGTAGCTTACGATGGTATGATTCAGGAAGAAATGCTTGGTTCTAAAACAATCGTAGATGTGCTGCGTACAGAAGAGCGTTTGAATAAAGCTAGAGAAGGTAGAGTAGAGTCACGAAAAGCTATGATCCTAGCTGCTTATCAGATAAAATCGCTCGTAGGCGAGCTTACGGCGAAAAGCATGCACCTAAAGGTGGATTACTTCAATCCAGAAGCAGAGTTTAAGAAAGTTAAAATGAAAATTGTAGGGTTCTAATAGTGTCGGAAATGTCAGGGGATAAAGGAGTTGATACTAAGCTAGAGGATATATTAAAGTCCATCAGGGGTATTATCGATAATCATAATCAATCTGTCAAAACAGAGTCTAATGGATCGGACTTCGTTGAAGAAGATCCGATATTAGAACTGACCAGTGTTATTTCTAGTGATAAAAATTATTTCACCAAGGATGAAGATAAAAGTTTTATCTCTATGGAAGCAAAGAGAAAAACAGAAGCAGAACTTAATAAATTTGCTAATTATTTAGAAGAATCTGAGTATTCTTTAAAAGATAAATCTTTAGATTCTATGGTTAATGTATTAATGCGTCCCCTTGTAAAAGAGTGGTTAGATAGTAATTTACCGCGAATTGTTGAAAAAGTGGTAAGTGAGGAGATTCGTAAGATGATCCCAAAGCAATAAATAATAGGTAAGGGAATAAAAGATGAGACAAAAAATATTACTTTTTATCTCAATATTAGTGTTAAATTGTTTTTCGTTGCAGGCAGAAGAAGAATCCTTGCCTCAATTACCAGAATTGCCTTCTGTGAATACTTTAGAACCGCAAAATGCTGTTAATGATCAACTTAGTTTTTTTGATAAAATCAAAATTTTCTTTGGTTTTGGAAAAGGGCTTAAAGATAAAGAGCAAATACCAACCGCGGCGCCTGCAACACAAGATAAATTACCTAATGCTATATATGAAGGTGATGGTAATACTGATGAAGGTCCAATGTCAGTATCGCTTCCAACTTTTACTAATGAAGGGGAAAAAGAGGAAAACCTGCCATCTAATTTTGATGATGTATCGTTGGATCAAAATACCAATGCAAAAGATGGCGATGCGATTAATAATGCAAACGCATCTCTATCAAAAGAATTACCTAAAGAGGGTGCAGGTAATCTAGATG
>CAJQOE010000084.1 GCA_905479885.1 uncultured Rickettsiaceae bacterium
GGATCGATTGCACCTTTAAAAGTACCTACCTTTACTTCATAATCGTTACGTGTGTCGACAGTAACTACATCATCACGCCCAATGAAATCGCTCCAATCTTTACTATCTATATACTGACCTTTTAGGTTTTCAACGTCTAACTCGCCAATTTTCAAAGCTACAATTTCCTGCTTGAGTTTTACTTTCATTTTAGAAAATGGCGCTGCATCACAATAATTTACTTTTGTACTAATTGTCTCTGCACCAGTAAGTTTTTTTATTTCACTTATGATAAAGTGCAAGTTCTCTTCCTTACCAGAAAGAGACCCATTCAACCCTTCACTAGCTAGGATCACAGTACCATTGACATATTTCCTTTTAGCAGCCAATAAAATTTGTGGCTGTAATATCGCTGTGTCTGCAATATTTACAAAACTATAAAAACTTAATACCGCAACTCTCTCTTGGTCCTTTTTTATTATATCTTCCATATACATCATTTATTTTATTGGTAATGCAACAAACATTGTAATCTCACCTCTCTTAACCAGAAGCACTACACTTTGCTTTTTCTCGCCCTTGATTTTTTCATGCACGCTATCAAATTGCTCAATATCACTGATCTGTTGTTGATTAATTGCGGTGATTAAATCTCCTACTCTTAAATCAAAATTCAATTCTCCATCACCAACTTCAACAACGACAATCCCTTTAGCGCCTTCATTTAAACCAAACTTTGTGATTAAAACTGGAGATAAATTAGCAAATACTATACCAGATTTTTCTAACGTAGTCTCTTTCTCAATTACAGTTTCTTCTTTAGGTTGCTCAAATTCAACAATTTTAGCAACTAAATCTATAGGCTTATTATCTCTCACAACAGTGAGTTTTACTTTTTCACCTATATGGATATCAGCAACAAAAAGTTGTAATTTTCTTGAATTCAAAACCATTTGATCATTAAATTCAGTAATCAAATCTCCGCGCTTAAGGCCAGCTTTATCCCCTGCTCCACCGGCACGTACATCTACAATCAGTACGCCATACGTTTTACTCAAAGATAAAGCTTCTGCTAATTCTTTGGTTACTTCTTGTATAGCAATATCCAAACGACCGCGACTAATTTTGCCTTTCTCCTTCAACTGATTCATAATATCTTGAACAGTATGTGCAGGAATAGCAAACCCAATGCCAATATTAGTTCCACCACCTACATCAGGTATCGATGTATTTAAGCCAATAACCTTGCCTTCAATATTAAATAATGGCCCACCAGAATTACCTGTATTTATTGCTGCATCAGTTTGGATAAAGTCATCAACCAACTCATCCTGATTTATTCCTAAATCTCTACCTTGCGAAGAAATAATACCAGTAGTCACCGTACCACCAAAACCAAGTGGATTACCGATAGCAATTACCACGTCTCCAACTCTAGTCTTACTAGAGCTAGCAAAACTTACAGCTGGCAATTTTTCCTTAGTATCTATTTTCAAAAGAGCTAAATCCGTTTTAGGATCAGTACCAATTATTATTGCAGGTAGCTCCACCCCATCTGATAATTTTACGTGAATTTCATCTGAATCAGCCACTACATGGTTATTGGTGATAATATAACCGTCCTCATCAACAATAAAACCAGATCCAAGAGACATTACTCTTGGGCTAACGTACGCCCCATCAAAGGAAAAAGGCACATTGAACCGTTCAAAAAAATTATTAAATTGTTCAAACGGAATTATTTCAGGCAATGAATTACCTTCTGCATCACTTGGACTAATGTGCTTCACCGTATATACATTAACTAGCGTAGGCATTAATGGCTCAACAATATCTGCAAAACTTGTTATATGCACAGGAGCCGATGCGTATACAGGCACTGCCGCATAAAATAAAAAAATACTAAAAAAAGCTGCTTTTAATTGTTGCATATCTTTATTTTCCTATTTGTAGATATTTAAAAAATTCCGAATTTGGAGACAAAACAAACTGTGTATTTTCTTGAGCAAGTGATGTCTTATATGCTAGTAGTGATCTATAAAATTTATAAAATTCCGGATCTTTTGAATATGCAGCGTTATAAATTTTTGCTGATTCATTATCTCCTAAACCTTTTATTGTTTGAGACTCCATATATGCATCAGCCAGAATTACTTTATTTTTTTTATCTGCTTTAGCTCTGATACGCGCTGACTCTTCAGCTCCCTCTGCTCTAATCTGTTTAGCTTCCTTCTCACGCTCAGTTTGCATCCTGGAATAAATTGCTTGGCTGTTTTCTTTTGGCAAATCCGCTTTTAAAATACGAACGTCAATTAATTCAATGCCAAACGCTTTTGTTTCAGCTGAGACTAAATCACGAATTTGATACATTAAATTTGCACGTTGATCAGTAAGCAATGTGCTCAAAGGATATTTACCAATAATTGTACGCATTGCAGATTCTAACGTTTTATTTAAACGTAGATTAGCACCAGCATAATTATGTACCGTTTGAACGAATTTCAATGTATTTATAATTTTGTATTTTGCAAAAGCATCCACAATCACACGCTTTTCATCAGAAGCTGTAAGCTCCTTTTCTTCTGCGCTAACATTTAAAATACGTTTGTCCAAAAATTGTACATTCTGTATTAGCGGAATCTTTATATTCAAACCAGGTTTTTCTACCATTCTAACAGCTTCACCGAACTGGAATACTATACCCGTCTCTCTTTGATCAACAGTAAATAGGGACCCAGCAATTATTATAATGGCAGCGAAACCAGACAAAACTATAATGTGCAATTTATTCATATAACTATATTTATTATTTAATTAGCGATTTATTTTTCAAACAAGTTTTTTTGGTTCACGGCCATATGTGGAAGCATACCTTCACCACCCATAATAACTTTATTAGCATCTTGTAATATGGATTCCATAACCTCTATGTATAGTCGACTTCTTGTCACCTCCTTACCCATAGAATATTGTACGTATAATGAATTAAATCTTGCAGCATTACCCTTCGCTTTAGCAATAACTTCCGCCTTGTAGCCTTCAGCTTCTTCATGAATTTTTGCAGCCTCACCTCTCGCTCTAGGTAAAACATCATTCTGATAGGCTTCTGATTCATTAATAACTTTTTCCTTATCAGCTTTTGCGGTTTGAACATCACGATATGCAGCGATTACCTCTTCCGGGGGTTCAGCTCTTAACAGCTTAACCTGCTCTATAGTAACACCCGCACCATATTGGTTAAGAATTTGCTGAATTAAATCTTCAATTTTATCAGCAATAGCTTGTTTTTGATTAGAAAGCACAGAGCTAATAGGAATATTTCCTATTACTTCACGAATAGCACTCTCTGATATTGCTTTTACAGTGTCTTGCTGGTCAATCAAATTAAAAGTATATTTTGAAAGGTCATCAATATGCCACATAACATCCACATGCAACTCAATGATATTCTCGTCGCCAGTTAGCATTATACTTTCACCTTTTATATCACGAGTAGATACAGCACCACCAACCCTAGATCGCCCTGTCGAACGATAACCAATTTCAATGCGTTTTGATTCATCAACCTTCTCTATAATTGTTTCTTCAAATGGTGCCGGAATATGATAATTCAAGCCAGGCATAGCAATCCTATGATATTTACCAAAACGAAGAACTACAGCTTGCTGCCCTTCTTCCACTTTGTAAACACCATAGCTACACCATAATACAACTAATGCAACTACAACCAACATAACTGTTCTAAAGCTAAAATTAAATTGAAAATTATCAAAATTAAACTGATCTTTCTTTCTTTTTTTGGTAAATACATTCTCTTCTTGTTCCAGATCATCCCAAGGAGATTTTTTGAATATCTGGCCGTATACTTTGCTGATCATTATTGGAAACCATAATTAAGATTTTGTAAAAACAACTAATTGCATATAATATAGTAAAATTATAATATTTATGCAAGCATGACGAATTTTAATAAACCGCAAATCAGTGCTATTATCTCTAAAATCACTTTTTTAGATGGTTCTTCTGTGCAAGAACGCGCCTCAGACATAGTAATAAAGAACAATAATCTAGGTTTTTCACTGGATATCACTGGTCTTGAACCACTGCATGCTGAAGAGGTTAGAAATACCACAATACAACAATTACAAGACATCAAAGACATTGAGAAAATTAGCATAGTACTAACTAGTAACCGCCAAGCATCAACGCCAAGTAAAACAGAAAAAGCAAAATTACATATCGAGGGCGTTGCTCAGGTTATTCTTGTTGCCGCTGGCAAAGGCGGCGTTGGCAAATCCACAATTTCAGCATTATTAGCACATAAATTAACAACAGAGGGCAAAAAAGTAGGTATCATTGATGCTGATATTTATGGACCATCTATTCCTCATATGTTCGGTCTACAAGGCAAACCAGCTCTAGAAAATGACCGCATGATTCCCTTACAAAATTATAATATCCTAGTGAATTCCATAGGCTTTTTAACCGCCCCATCTGCTTCTATTAGTTGGCGAGGGCCTATGACTAGCAAGGCACTATATCAATTATTATCACTAACGAACTGGGGCAATCTTGATTACTTGATTATTGATACCCCACCTGGAACCGGCGATATACATTTAAGCCTTTTACAAAATTATATTATTGATCAAGTTTTAATGGTAACTACACCACAAAAAATTTCTGAGCTAGATGTAAGCCGTGCTATAGGTTTATATAATAAATTTAACATACCCATCATAGGTATTATAGAAAATATGAGTTATTATATTGAGCCTAAGTCTAAACAAGCAATACAATTATTCTCCGGACAAAGCGGGGAAATAATTGCAAAAAAATATAATATCCCTTTATTGGCAAAATTACCTATAAACCCAGATCTATCATATGCTTGTGACACTGGACAGGATTTATCCAACTATACTAATTTATTAAATGGAGTAATCGTCAACTAGCGACTTTACCCATTACCTGACTGATGATCGTTGCGCTAGCTTGATTCATACCAATAATTTCTACCGTAATGCCATTATTACGCATTTTAGCGGTTGCTTTATTTAATGCATCAACAGCAGAAACATCCCAAAAATGAGCATTAGTTAAATCAATCGTGATTGCCGTGATATTTTCTTTGAAATCAAACACTTCAATAAAGCTTGAAGCTGATGCAAAAAACACTTGTCCAAATATATTATATCTTCGCGTTGTACCAGCATTGATCAATTCCGACTCCACAGAAAATGAATGCGCTACCTTATAAGCAAAAAAGAAGCCACTCATCAGCACGCCAACAAATACACCTTGCGCTAAATCATGCGTTATCACTACTACCAATACGGTAGTCAAGACAACCAAATTAGATGTCATTGGAGTGCGTCTAGCCTTAAATATAGATGACCAATTAAACGTGCTAATTGACACCATTATCATAACTGATACTAAAGCAGCGAGAGGAATTCTCCTTACAAAATCGCCAAAAGCAAGTATCATAAACATTAAAAAACAACCAGCAAATAATATGCCAAGCCTACTACGACCACCAGATTGAACGTTGATTATTGATTGACCAATCAATGCGCAACCAGCCATTCCACTAAAAAAACCAGCTATAATATTAGCAATCCCTTGGCCTCTACATTCCTTGTTTTTCTTACTAGGCGAATCAGTTAAATCATCAATAATAACAGAAGTCATCATTGTCTCTAGCAAACCAACAACCGCTAATGTAGCTGAATAAGGAAAAATAATAACTAATGTTTCAAAATTAAAAGGAATATTTGGAATCAAGAACACTGGCATAGTAGTTGGTAGCTCACCCATATCGCCTATAGTCTTAAGATCAAAATCAATAAACAGACTAAGAGTAGTTACAATAATAATACAAACCAACGTTGAAGGGATGGCTTTAGTAATGTAAGGAAATAAATATATTATAAATAAGCCAAATGCCACCATCGCATACATAGACACTCCCGCCCCTTGAAATGCCGGTAATTGTGCAAGAAAAATTAAAATTGCTAAAGAGTTTACAAACCCATTAGTCACAGATTTAGATACAAAACGCAATAACGAACTAAAATTCAAATAACCAGCCACAATCTGCAATACACCAGTTAAAATCGATGCTGCAAATAAATATTGCACTCCATGCTCTTTTACCAGAGTGACCATCAATATTGCCATAGCACCAGCTGTGGATGAAATCATTCCTGGACGTCCACCAACAAAAGCTATCACAACCGCTATACAGAACGACGCATAAAAACCAATTTTAGGGTCTACACCAGCAATAATTGAAAAGGCAAGTGCTACAACAGTGCCAGCAAGCAGATCACCACGTACATTACTAAACCATTCCGATTTAATTTTTGTGTATAACATAAATATCAATATATCTCATTTATTACTAATTTTTCAGATAGTTGTTAAAATTATCTTATGATGTTAATACCTTAATATGTACTAATCTGCAAGCTTAAAGTTGGATTGGATACAAAATGGCAAGCTATCTATTAGCAAGCCAATACAATGAATACGAGTTTAAACAATGTCTAAAATTGATGATATTATTGGTAAATCAAGATTTATTTTCTTGGCTTTCAAAAAATTCTTCAGCAACCTAGCAGATGACACCCCCTCGACCAATATTGGATAATTATCAAGAAAATCTCTAGAGTAATTATTTTGATGAAATTCATAACCAAACTTAGTATTACGTGAAGTTACTGAATAACAAGTAAGGACTAGATCACCCACTACTGCTGGCAAACTTAGCGTTTCGGGCTTACCCCCAAGGAGTTTTGCAATCATAGCAATTTCTTGCAAAGCGCAACTAATTAGCCAAGCTTTTGCGTTGTCACCAGCACCATCACTCTGAATAATACCACTTTTAATCGCAGCGATATTTTTAATAATGCTGGCAATTTGTACTGTAATGACATCATCAGAAACCGTTACTTCCAAGGTTTTACTTGCTAAAATTGATGCAATTTTATTAGCGATATCTATATCCTTGGAGGATATAGTAACTGAACTGAATTTATCCTCAGCTACTTCTTTGGCAAAATTAGGACCAGAAATAAACGCATAAGGATTATCTAATTCACTTTCAATTTTATCAGAAAAGAGCTGGGATGGATTTTCGCATAAGCCCTTTGTAGCTATAAGCAAAATTGTGTTTTTTAACAAACCACCTTCCTTTAACTGCTGCAATATATTTTCAAACACATGCGATGGCGCCGCCAGGATTATTACATCATACGCAATTATATCTTGTATATTAGAAGTTGCGTGAATGCCCGTGGGCAGGATAATATCCCCAAGATAAGCGCTATTTTGCTGTTTATTGTTTATTTCTTCGACAACACTATCTTCAATAGCATACAAACTAACGCTACCAACAGCCCTTGCAACTAAACAAGCAAGAGCTGTTCCCCAAGAACCACCGCCAATAACTGCAAATTTCTTTAACATGATATAACCTTCTTAATAAAATATACTTAGGTGTTTAACATGGTATTAACCACCGCCTTGATCTTCAAGCCACTTTAGCTAACATATATTCATCGTCAAGAGAAATGAGCTCTGCACTCACTAATTCTCCTGACACGAACTCTCCTTGCAATTTAACAGGGATAAAACTTTCAGAATGTGCAAGATTATTTTTTTCCACCAATAGCTCTACTTTTTGACCAATATTTTGCTTAAAGAATTTAGTCAACTCTTTTAGACCTTCTTGCCTTAGAATCGCAGCTCGATCTTTCCTGATGTGCATAGGAACTTGTGGCATACGCGCAGCTGGTGTCCCTTCTCGCTCAGAGTATGGAAAGACGTGCAGATATTGTATACCCGCTTCTGAGATTAATTTCCTAGTATTTTCAAACATTTCATCTGTTTCAGTAGGGAAACCTGCAATAATATCCGCACCAAAGGAAACTTCTGGACGAATTTTGCGCAGTGAGTGACAAAACTCAAGCACTTGCTCCCTAGTATGACGACGTTTCATACGTTTTAAAATCATATTGTCACCAGCTTGCAAGCTGATATGAAAATGCGGCATTAAATTTTTATGATGCGCCATTAGATCAAACAAGGCATCATCAATTTCCGCAACATCTATTGAAGAAAGACGCAACCTAGCAAGCTCTGGGACTAAGGCTAGTAGACGCTTTATCATCTGAGCGAAAGTTGGACTCCCTGGCAAATCAGTGCCATAGGCTGTTACGTCGACACCGGTAAGCACCACCTCTTTATAACCTTCGACTACCAGCGTTCTCACTTGCTCTACAATCACACCAATTGGTACCGAACGGCTATTGCCTCTACCAAATGGTATCATACAAAATGTACATCTATGATCACAACCGTTTTGCACTTGAATAAATGCCCTAGCTTTACCGTCAAAGCTACGTATCAAATGATTTGCTGTTTCTTTAACAGACATAATATCATTTACGATCACACGCTCTGAATCTAGGCTATAATATTTATCTGATAGCTTTTCTTCATTGCCAATAACTTTATCAACTTCCGGCATATTAGCAAACATAGCAGGATTATTTTGCGCCGCGCACCCGGTAACAATAATAGTCTTCTCTGGATCTTCTTTTTTTAATTTTCTAATTGTCTGCCTGGCTTGTTTTTCTGCTTGCTTGGTTACAGCGCAGCTATTAATTACCACGACATTATTCATGCCAGATTTTGCTAAGTTATTTTTAATTATCTCGCTTTCGTAAATATTTAAACGACATCCAAAAGTAACTACTTCCTGATTATTACTCATATATAAACCCTCCAGAAAACACATGATTGGCTGAGCCGCACATAATGATATTATTATCATTTTTTTGCATTTTTAATGAACCTAGAGAAAATACTATCTCTGCCTTCTCACCAGCAAAACCTAATTTTGTTGCCGCTGCAAATGTTGCAACCGCTCCGCTGCCGCAAGCACTAGTAAAACCAGCGCCTCTTTCCCACACCCGAAGATGTATTTTATCATCCAAAACCGTAGCAAAACTTACATTGACTCCATCTTTGAATAAATTTGTATGTTGAAAATTTTGACCAATTATTTTTCTATCCTGCTCTGATAATTTTGAAAAAATCACCAAATGTGGATTAGCTACATCCACACACAGCATTTCTTTGGGCTCAATCAAATGACGCTCAGCTAATTCCCATAATTCAGCAGAGCTAGGCATCCAATCTTCATCAAACTTAGCAGGACCCATATCGACTTTTATTGCATCTGGGCTAATATATTCACACTTCACTTTTCGAGCAGCTACATTTAATGTAATGTCTTTAACTCCCATTAATTCAAACATCAGACGCGAGAGACAGCGCGAAGCATTACCGCAAGCTAAAGCTTTGGACCCATCCTGATTATAAATTCCCATCTGCACATTAGCGCTATCATTATACTTATATGTAATAAACTGATCGCAACCAATACCTTGTCTACGATCT
The DNA here is from genome assembly GCA_905479885.1 of uncultured Rickettsiaceae bacterium. Classification (GTDB taxonomy): domain Bacteria; phylum Pseudomonadota; class Alphaproteobacteria; order Rickettsiales; family Rickettsiaceae; genus Megaera_A. The sequence continues at coordinate 9,451 of CAJQOE010000084.1, forward strand.
GACACTAATACAGAAAAATCACCTATATTAATACCATGTGGCAGTACATCTTCAGAGACAATTACAAAATCATTGCCCAAACCATGCATTTTTACAAACGGAATTTTCTGCATTTTTCCTAATCTCTCTTAGTTGAACGCTTATACAAGCACCAATGCGCTATAAAAAATATAAAGCCTGTCACAAACCATGTGAAAATAGAAATCAAACTACTAATTGCTCGGTTTTTTGTATCTTCTATATAATCGCTTTTTTCTTCCAATCTTTTACTTTCAATAGTGTCTTGGTCAAGCTCCTTGATAGATTCACTCTTTTCATTTTCAAGCTGATTTTTATAATTTATATATTTTGCATTAGTACTGAAATTATTCAAATGAGCGGAGTTTTTAGACTCTGTTAAGGTGAGATCTGTGATACAACCTAACATCAGGCCGATTGTAATCATTATAACAGTAGATGCAATTAAACACATGACTAAGCTATATAATTGTAGCAAATTTTTAAACATTACTTTACTCTAAAAGATATAAAATCATCCGGCCATTATATACTATTTTATACAAAAAATGTAGTAAATAAATTGCTAATTAATTACGTTTAATTAAAACAATAAAATAACAAAACATGCCTCAAAATATTCTACCCATATTAGAAAAATTAATTAGCTTTAAGTCAATCACCCCAAAAGGAGAAGATGCGATTAAGTATATTGCAAAAATTTTATCCGACCTTAATTTTAAATGTGAGATTAAAAGCTTTGGCCATGAAGAGTCGAAGGTAACCAATCTTTATGCTATATTAGGCAATTCCTCACCTAATATATGTTTTGCAGGGCATGTTGATGTAGTACCACCTGGTGATACCGATTTATGGAACTCTGACCCTTTTAAAATGATGATTCAAGATGATTTTATATATGGGCGGGGGACAGTAGATATGAAAGGCACTATAGCCTGTTATCTTTCTGCCGTAATCGAGTTCTTAAAAAGCAATAAACCAAAAGGGTCCATTAGCTTTCTAATAACTTCTGACGAAGAGGGTGATGCAAAACACGGTACTGTAAAAATGCTTGAGCATATCAAAGACTATCAGCCAAAAATTGATTTCTGTATCTTAGGCGAACCAACTAGCAAACATAAAATCGGTGATACGATAAAAATTGGTCGACGTGGTAGCATGAATTTTACGTTAAAAATCACCGGCAAGCAAGGTCATGTTGCTTACCCAGAAAAAGCTATAAATCCTATTCCCATCATCACGGCAATGCTTAAAGACTTGTCAGACAAAGTGTTTGATAACGGTACCGAGTATTTTCAGCCATCGAATCTAGAAATAACTTCGATAGATACAGGCAATACTGTGACTAACGTTATTCCAGAATCCGTAACGGCCAAATTCAATATCAGATTTAACGATACTTACAACGCTAGCGATTTAAGCTCCGAAGTGATAAACATAATCGCACAGCATTCAGAAGCTTATGATTTAAAATATTCTAGCTCATCCTCACCATTTATTCAAAAATACTCAGCTCGCATGCAAGAATTTGCGCAAATAACACAAGAAGTATGTCAGATCGTTCCTAATATTGAAACAGGTGGTGGAACTTCTGACGCTAGGTTTATTCACACTTATAGTGAAATCGTTGAACTAGGATTAAATTGCGATTTAGCTCATAAAATCAATGAGCATACTAAAATTAGTGATTTACAAGCACTATATAACGTGTATTATAGCTGCTTAGTTAAGTTCTTATAATTTAACTATAAGAGCGGGTGTGGCGGAACTGGTAGACGCGCTAGATTTAGGTTCTAGTGCCGCAAGGCGTGGGGGTTCAAGTCCCTCCATCCGTACCAATTATATTCAATGTAATTGGTACAAACATATATAATAAATACATTAAAAATCAACAGGATTCTCGATTATGCAAGTAACAGAGCTAAACAACAACAAAACCGAATATCAAGCAAAAATAACAATTCCTGAAAAAGAAGTGTTAGAACTAATCAACAAAGAATTAGTGACTATTGCTAAAACAGCAAAAATGGATGGTTTTAGAGTTGGTAAAGTTCCAGCAGGAGTCTTGAAAAAGAAATATTCACCTTCGATTAGATTAGATATAGCAAGAAATCAAATTAATAATGCGATTGACGAAACAATTAAAAAAAATAATTTGAATATTGCTCTTGATCCAATAATTGAAGCTTTAACAAACGAAGAAGGCAAAGATTTAGAATTCACACTAAAATTTGAATTATTGCCAGAAATAACAATGCCTGATTTTAAAAAGATTTCTATCGAACAAGCGAAACTCGAAGTGTCACAAAAAGACATTGATGATCAAATTGATAGATTATCTAGTTTTTCTAAATCTTATGATGAAGAGTCAAAAGGCAAAGCAAAAAGTGGCGATCAAGTAACTATCGATGCTATCGGCTATGTTGACGGCAAAGCATTTGATGGTGGTAAATTAGATACTCATAAATTAGTACTAGGTAGCAACGCATTTATTCCGGGCTTTGAAGACCAACTTATTGGCTGCAAAGCAGGTGATGACGTAATGGTTAAAGTTGATTTCCCAAAAGAATATCACGCAGAAAATTTAGCTGGCAAACCTTCGGAATTCAAGGTGCAAGTAAAGGCCGTTCATAAAGAAAAGCCTGTAATAATAGATGATGAATTTGCCAAAAAATTTAAATGCGACACTGTTGATAAATTAAAAGAACAAATTACAAAAAATATTGAAGCTAGTTACGAAGAGCCTATTCACACTATGATGAAAATGAAACTTTTTGATAAACTAGAAAATATGCTGAAATTTGATATACCTGCATCTCTTCTTGCAAGAGAAACAGAGATATTAAAAAAACAAACTGCGCAAATGGATCAAGGTGATTCTGCTAAAGAAAATAAAGATGATTACTTCGATAACCTAGCAAAAAGACGCGTGAAAATTGGCTTAATGCTAGCAGAATACGTTAAAAAGAACACTCTACAAATTCAAGAAGATGATATACGTCAAGCTATCATTGCTCAAGCGCGTAACTACCCTGGTCAAGAACAGCAAGTGATTGAGTTTTATCAAAAGGATCGCAGTGCACTTGAGTCTCTAAAAGGGCCAATCCTTGAAGAAAAGGCCGTTAAAGAAATTTTTTCTAAAGAAATAATTTTAACTACAAAGGCATATTCGAAAGATAAATTGGAAAAACTTTTAGATAAAGAAATAAGAGACTAAAGCCTGGTAATAACTTTTTTATCAAGATGGTCATTAATTCACCCGATTACTTTACCATTGGCATGATATTTGCTGATAATTATCTATCAAAATGGTTATTGGATAAAAAAAATGGCGCTTACTCTTAGTAATAATTTAACAGGAACTACGGCGCGTGAAGTCAATGCAGCTACTAGAAATGCTAGTATTCTAGGGGCAAGCATGACTACTGGTGACAATAAAAAAACTCCAATAGTCGACGCATTCCTTGGTAATTCTTTAAAAGATAGAGAAATAATGTTAGGCGCATTAACGCGTAATACTGCCTACTCTGTCAATTTAGTCAAAACTACTTCGGAATACCTAAATGCAATAGCCTCTTTTATACAAAAGGGCGTTATAACTATTACTAGCGTTGGCGTATTATCTGTTGAGAAAGTACCAACATTACAAAAATATATTGAAGCATTGCGATCGCAAATTAATGTCCTGATCAATACCGCAAATTTTGATAGCAGACAACTTCTAAACGGTGGGGCCAATGAAATCAAAGTGCAGCTAGGAGCAGAAGCGGAACACTCTATGAGCATTTTTGTACGTGATATTGGTAATGATAATTTATACAGAACATCACTAGCTCTTGCTATAAACGAATGGATAGCAGAAGACCCTACAGCTGACAGAACCAGCTATTATAATCCCAGAGAATTAAAAGCCGCGCAGTTAAATAATGAAAATTTAATTTCTTTAGGAGCTTTTGGGCATGGGGGCAGTGGCACTGGCCTTCCTATGACTGAAAATGAGATAGGGAACGCGTTAGCCGCTGTAAGGGATCGCACTCCTGAAATGTTATTAAAATTTGACAATGTGCTGCCGTTATTAAAAGCTCGATTAGCTTTAGGTGGCGCTACTTTGGCTGATGCTACAGCACTTCAGTTTACCAATGCCATTACTGGAGCACTTGGAAATGCTGCTCAATTTGAATTATTCACTCTATTCCACAATAACCCTGAAACCTCACTTGCTACTACCAATAGCCGCATGTTAGCGCATGATGTTTTTCTCTCTGCTTTATCCAATATAAGGGCTGAGCAAGCAAGATTACGCACGCAAGAAAGCAACTTAATGGAAAACATTGACGTAATGCGAGCAACAGTAAATATCACTCAAAAAACTGCTGACTCCTATTTGCATACAGATTATTTATTAACTGCGCAAGAATATTCCGAGGTTATTAGAACAATTATAGCCTCCATCACAGCGTTGCAAGCTGCTAATAAAGTTCCAGAAGCTGCGCAGAAATTATTAGATAATTTAGCTAGATAATTCATCAAGTGTCTTGCCTTTAAACACTTCAGACAAAGCATTTGCAAACATCCATACATCATGGTAACTATTATATAAAGGCACAGGAGTTACCCTAATTATATTAGGTTTCTTAAAATCACAAACTACCCCTTTTGCTTGCAGTTGATGTACAAAATTTTCAGCATCTCTTTTTATCAATAAAGATAATTGTGCTCCACGTTGATTAATATCTCTCGGCGTAATAATTTCAATATCTTTAGAATCGATATAGTCAATTAAATATTCAAGGTAAGATGTAAGACGTATTGATTTTTCACGATAAGCCACCATACCAATTTCATCAAAAATTTCCAACGATGCTTGCAGTGGTACCATACTAAATACAGAAGGTTCACTCGGTTGCCATGAGTCAGCGCTATCAACTAGCGTAAATTTTATCTCATTAGTAAAATCTTTTCTCGTATTAGGGTCACTACCCCACCAACCAACAAAACGGTGTAAATCTGGGTTTTTAACATGGCGTTCATGTACAAATAATCCTCCTACAGCTCCAGGCCCCCCAGACATATATTTATAATTACACCAAACAGCAAAATCTACATCATCCTTATGTAACTCTAAAGGAATATTACCAACAGCATGTGCTAGGTTCAGACCTAATATGGCACCATTTTCATGCGCAAGTTTAGCAATTTCTTTAATGTTTAGTACTTGTCCCGTTAAATGATTAACAGCACTTACCATTGTCAAAGCTATGCTATCTTTATTCTCTGCAAACACATCCTGATAAGATTGCATAGTGAGCAATGTATTTGGGGGAGACTCAACTATTACTAATGCTCCATCTGGATCAAAGCCATGAAATTTTATCTGGCTTCTAATGATATATACATCAGAAATATATACTGGAGCTTCTATGACAATCTTAAAACGTTCTTTCGTTGGGCGGTAAAATGACACCATCGCTAAGTGCATATTCGTTGATAATGTGTTCATGATTACTAATTCGTCTGGATGCGCTCCAAGAATCCTAGAAAAGCCTCCACGAAATTTTTCATGGAATGAATACCAGGGGTGTTCTTTCTTAAAACGTCCATCTGAACCTTTATCTTCCCATTCAACTAATTCATCTTGCATATATTGACGCGCTTTGACTGGAGCGAGCCCCATAACATGCCCGCTGAAATAAATTAATTCTCTACCTTCGGAATCGCGCGGTTTTACAAATTTATTTCTGCATTCTTGCAAAGGATCAGTTTGATCTAGTGCTTTTGCCCCCCCTTCATCAGCAGAAAACATTTCAATAATTTTAGAACTATTATCATAATGTGGGCATGCTATAGCGATCGCAGAACAACACATAAAGAAAAGTAAACAAAAGAATTTTTTTGAGCGATTCATGTACTTAATATTAATAAAGCTTTAACGAGGACAAATATATGGGCAATAATAGCTAATTGCAACCACATTCTTTTACCTATTCTGCTTCAACATTTGATATTCGAAGAGCTTTGGCATTAACATTACAACCAATTCTACTGCTTAATAAAATCTTGACAAGGAAATAATGACGAGTTAATATTTATTTTTATAAACAACTATAAGTTTGCGCAAATGAAAGTTAGCACTATATCAAATACTAAATTTTACCATGCCCTGACATTAATTTTTGTCTTTTGTTTATTTATTTCGAATATAGCCGAGATGAAAATAATTGACGTGTTAGGAGTGGCGCAAGTTGGTGCTGGTACTTTGTTTTTCCCCTTATTATACGTGCTAAATGATGTTATCACAGAGATCTATGGGTTCTCTGCAAGCCGTCGTACTATCTGGCTAGCATTATGTTTTAACCTAACATTCACTTTATTAATGTATGTCATTATGATGTTACCAGAGGGTGATGATTGGCAAGAAAAAGAAGCTTTTGAAATTATTTTTGCTCTTTCTCCAAGAATAATGTTGGGATCGCTAATAAGCTACTTCCTAGGTGAATTAATAAACGCTTCTATAATATCTTATTTAAAGCTGCAGTTACAAGGCAGGTTATTTGCTCTGAGAGCAGTGCTGAGCACTCTAATCTCATCATTTATAGAAAGTATTTTATTTGGAATTATTGCATTTTACGGCCGAATCCCAGATGACGAGCTTGTTAAAATGACAGTTATGCTCACTATACTTAAAGTCTTATACGAAATTGCTGTTATGCCTTTTACTATGATGCTTGTTAATTATCTTAAGAAAACTGAAAATCTGGATGTATATGAAAAACCTTTATTTAAAAATATATTTCCATCTTGGTGAATCGCTTAAATTATGCATATAATACATGCATAATTTAAGTGAGTTTATTTAATTTCTTTGCATGACAATGAGGGCTTTTCTTGCTATAATGCCTCCATTAGTAAACAATATGTTAAAATATGCAATTTATCGACGAAGCAACTATTTATTTAAAAGCCGGAAATGGTGGACATGGAGCTGTAAGCTTCCGTCGTGAAAAATATATCGAACGTGGCGGCCCTGATGGTGGCGATGGTGGCGATGGTGGTAGCATTATTTTTCGTAGCAATTCACATCTAAACACTCTATTACAGTTTCGTTTTAAAAGGCATTTCAAGGCAGATAGCGGCGAACAGGGCAAGGGTTACAACAAAACCGGCCAATCTAGAGATCCATTGATTTTAGAAGTTCCCGTAGGTACTCAAATATTTTCAGAAGATGGATTGCTCTTAATATATGACTTTACTGAAGATAATGAAGAATTCGAATTACTCAAAGGCGGCAAAGGTGGCCTAGGAAATTCTCATTTTAAATCTTCTACTAATAAATCCCCACGCAAACGTATAGACGGGGCAATTGGAGAAGAGATAGATATCTCTTTGAAATTAAAATTACTCTCAGATGCAGGGCTTGTTGGCCTTCCTAACGTTGGCAAATCTACTTTTCTTTCTAGAACAACCTCGGCCAAACCAAAAATTGCAGATTATCATTTTACTACCTTAAAACCAGGCCTTGGCGTTGTTTATGTTAGCGAAGAAGAATTTGTATTAGCTGATCTTCCTGGCTTAATCGCTGGCGCTCACCTAGGCAGTGGACTTGGTGATCGCTTTCTGAAACATATAGAACGCTGTGGAGTGCTTATACACGTAATTGACGCTACTCACGAAGATATCAAGCAAGATTATTTAACTATCAGAGAAGAGTTAGAATCATACTCACCTTTGCTGAAGGAAAAAAGCGAAATTATTTGCTTAAATAAAATCGATAGTGTTGCAGAAGAAGAATTAGAAGCACAGAAAAAAATCTTACAAGATTTAACTGGCCAAGAAATATATACAATGTCCGGTTATACAGGCTCTGGTGTAGATACCATTCTAAAGAAAACCCTAGAAACTATCAAATCCCGTATAAATGGCGATGATGAGTAGGGGCGCAATTTAGCCAATATCGCTCTGATTGCTATGTAATCTATATCATATTCTTTTAAGAAATATGCTATCTAGCAGTGAGTTCCAGACTACGTGCATAAAAAAGCCCTACTCTAGCGACTAAGACCATGCATGGTATAATCGTTTAATTTTTATCACCATGCTTTAAAATGGAAGTACTGGATAAGCCATTTAAATGCTGGACCACAATTCCACCTTTGCCCCCACTTCTTTGGCCTGCCTCTGTATATTTGACAATTGAGGATCACCCTCAGTTACCGCTATAATATTTGGACAAGTATTCTGTACCAACTGGAAATAATCTTCATAACCGCTTAGCATTGGCAACATCACTATTTGATCAACATACCTAACCGCGCTTAAGTTAATAGCTCTTTGCTGTTGATTATGCACAGGCTGACGATGCTTATATTTTCTAATATGTTCGTCAGGTTCCAACGCAATTATCAAGTAATCCCCAAACTGCTTTGATGCCCGCAAATATTCCAAATGGCCATAATGCAATAAATCAAAGCAGCCACCAACAAGCACCACCCTATGCACACCAACACATTTCACTATTTCTTGTTTATTATACATGGTAATCACTGCTGGTGTATCAGCACTAGAACGCCCATATGTACTAGCATTTAAGAATACCAATGTAATACATAACAGGGTAATTTTCATATTATTTGTTCCAAAAGCATAATTTACCTAATAATTGGTAGCACAAATTTTACAGTTTGTATCGCCCCGCTAACAAAATAATGAAATGTAACGACTCACTAAGTACTAACTTGTTTCCGGCGTAGCACCAATTTATAGTTATAAGCATTAGTCCTTAACAGCAAATAAAACACAGAGACTTGAATGAAATATATCGATATTATTTGATATATTATTCCATCTATACCAATCATAAGGATTATAGAATTAAAAACAGCGCTGATTAACAACCATGTTTTAATAAAAAAAACATCATCTGACAATTTCCCTGTGTTTGATAATATATATTTCCTAAAGGCTAGTTTATTAAGCAAGATCTTATGTACTACATATAATACCAAAGTCAGGATAATTACAATAAACAAAGGTATTACAAATGCAATTGTAGCAAATATACTTTCTAGGATCTGTAAAAAACTTTGAATATCTCCCTCAACAAAGTTTCGCATTATAAATTTTATATATAATTCTGAGGATAATATTTTACTTACACAAGCTTGCCCCGTTTTACATAAAAATATAATAGGAATAATAGATGATGTAATTAGCAACGATGGATACCAAAACGAAAAAACTATATATTTCCATTCTTTAGAAATTAGTAATAAAAATTTATTCATACTTACACTCACAATATAATAGCACCTATAATTATATTAACTTTAAATTACATCATGTAAATATAATGATATCATGTATTTTTATAATCCTTAAAATATCCATATGCAAGATATACTAAAAGACAAAATTATCGAAGTCTGCAATAAGAAAATAGCCCAAAAAGGCAATAATGTCGGGCTTTCATTCTACGCCTTCTTTGCCAATAAAAATGACAATCCCAAACTACTAATGGAAGCCGCCGAATGGTGGATCATGACCCACAGATTAGATCACTTTGAAAAAGCTAGTAAAATTAAGGCGCTGGTGTAAGGGGAATAGACAATTATTATATATTTTATTTTACAATTTATAGAAACACTAATAATGTTTATCTCTTTTTATCATTATCTATAAGAATGCTAGCACTTTGCGCAAACATTGTCCAAAACACCAACGCAAAGTTTAAGTATAATAATACCTTTAACTTGATATAACCTAAAGTTAATTTCCTTCCTTGCGTTTCTGTAGATTGCGTTAAATCATCAGTTGTTATATCCTTGATTATATCTATATAACTATTATGCATTGTTCTATTTTCTGTAATTTGAATCATTTTTATAACTAACTCCTCATAATTTGCTAAGTTGATGAGCAATATTATAAAAAATTCATAACAAACAAGAGTTATAAGAGTTGAATATGTTAAAGTTAGTATAATTAACCATCCATTACTAAGCTCCAATATCCCTTGCTTTATACTTTGCAGCTCTTTAGAATAAATTCTTATATATATGTATGATATAAAATAACTTATACAAAATATAATTACTGTAAAAATTATTGTATTTATTGATGCAGTAAAAATTTTTAACTTAAAATAAACCATGGTACCCAGCATTATTTCAGCCACTTCTTCTACAAGACTTATTATAGCAAACGCAGTGACTAGTGCTAATACGAAATATTGCTTAGCATGACTTATAGCAATTGATATTATTATTACTATTTCTAATAACAAAGATAATACAAAACATATAAAATTTTTAGATATTTCGTAAATAGATTTTATACGGCAGAATTTTTTCTTCATATAATACTTATATGAAATAGTAGAGTGTAAAAATGGTATTATGAATATAATTATGAACGCATAAAAGTCAGATATAATAATGCCTGCATATGAATAATTTATTACTACAGTGGGCTTCATAAGACTACAATAAGCTAATAGCACTGTCGTTAGCACTAACAAAATAGCAATAACACTCTTTCGTCGCCATACTTTTTGCTTAAATTCACTATTTATATATTCTGCACTTAAATTGTTTGCATAAATCTTCCAACTATATTGAAAATTACATAATAATTTAATCCAATGAATATTCTCATACACCCTTTGAAAGACACATTTTTTAGACAATAACTTTTTAAAGAAAAAATAAAAGAAATTGAAACTAATAATGACGGTGATAACAGAATAGAAGAAAACTTGAGTATTTATAATAATAAGACCCATAAGGAAAATATTTATAAATACAAATTTTGTGGATATTTTTACTCTGAAAAATAAAGAATTTTTGTATGTTATTGTAGTCAAAATTTTTAAAATGACAAGAATACAGGTAGCAAGTATTAATGCTGCAACCTCTTCATTTTCGTTATATTTTTGTAACCAACAGGTCCATACAAAAAAGAAATATGACATAGCTTATAATTTATATACTTGCTCAACCCATAGTTGAACCTTGATGTACAAAAAAAAGCTTGTATTGCAAGCTTGGCAGCGACCTACTCTCCCGTGCCTCAGGGCAAAGTACCATCGGCGCTGTGAGGTTTCACTTCCGAGTTCGGAATGGAATCGAGTGTTTCACTCACGCTATAACCACCAAGCTAGCAATACAAGCTTTTTAAAGACTGTATTGAAGGACTATCACAGATTGTGACGTCCTAAATGTTGATAAAGAATAATGTAAATACGTTTTATACTATAAGCGAATATAAGATTAACACTACATGCAATCGTATGTTCTCAAAAGCAAAATAAAACGATCGAGCTATTAGTACCAGTTAGCTTCATGCGTTACCGCACTTCCACACCTGGCCTATCAACGTGGTGGTCTTCCACGGCTCTGATAGGGAAGTCTAGTTTTAAGGTGGGTTTCCCGCTTAGATGCATTCAGCGGTTATCCCTTCCATACTTAGCTACCCAGCTATGC
>CAJQOE010000085.1 GCA_905479885.1 uncultured Rickettsiaceae bacterium
ACCGATTATTGTTGCTATTAATAAAATGGATAAACCTAATGCTGATGCAAATAGAGTTCGTAACGAATTACTAATGCATTCGCTAGTTCCTGAGGAATTAGGAGGTGATATCATGACTATTGAGGTATCAGCTACTAAAAAATTAAACCTTGATAAACTAGAAGAGGCGATTCTGCTAGTTGCTGAGATACAAGAATTAAAAGCAAACCCTAATAGTGTTGCAGCTGGTGTCATTGTTGAAACAAAAATAGATACTGCTAAAGGTGTGATAGCTACAGTCATTGTACAACGTGGTACCTTAAAGAAGGGTGATATAATTATTGCTGGTAATTCATATGGCCGTGTAAAGCGCATATGTAATGATAAAGGGCGTACAATTCAGGAAGCTGGTCCATCTTTGGCAATAGAAGTATTTGGCTTAAATGACTCTCCATCTGCGGGTGATGTATTTAATGTTGTTGACACTGATAAGCAAGCACGTGATATTATTGATTATAGATTGCGTAAAGCTAAGAACTCAAAAGTTACAGCTTCAAAAACTAGCTTGGAAGAGCTATTCTTAAGAGCTTCTGGCACGGGCAAAACCAAAGAACTGCCTCTAATTATCAAAGGCGATGTACATGGATCAATTGAAGCTATTATTACTAGCCTTAATAAAATTGAAAGTGATGAAGTAAAACTCAAAATTTTGCATAATGCAGTTGGTGGAATTACAGAATCAGATATTACTTTGGCCAAAGCTTCTGGTGCATTAATTTTAGGTTTCAACGTGAGAGCTAATAATGCTGCAGCCCGAGAAGCAGATGAGGGGAAAATAGATATTCGTTATTATTCAATCATTTATAATTTGATTGATGATATTAAAGCAATTATGAGTGGCATGTTATCACCAATTATTCGAGAAGTATATATTGGCTCTGTAAGCGTTAGAGAGGTATTTAATGTATCTAAAGTTGGTAAGATTGCTGGTAGTTATGTGACAAAAGGTATTATCAAGCGTGGCGCTGGTGTACGCTTACTACGTGATGATGTTGTAATTCATGAAGGCAAATTAAAAACTTTAAAACGCTTCAAAGAAGATGTAAAAGAAGTGCGTGAAGGTTTTGAGTGTGGTGTAGCATTTGAAAATTATGACAATATAAAAGTTGGTGATTCATTAGAGGTGTTTGAAATTGTCGAAGAACAACAAAAGCTTTAAGCTAAGCACTCGCGAAAAAGAGCAGTCACAACGGCAACTTAAAGTATCGCAAGTAATCAATACTAGTTTAGTGGAATGTTTTAGAAAAGGCGGTAAATTACCGCCTGCTCTTGATAATTGCCCTTTGAGTATTACGAAGGTTACAGTAAGTTCTGATCTGAGAGTGGCAAATTGTTTCTTTTTGCCATTTAATACAGCGCTTACTAGTGATGATATACTAGATGCTTTGGTAGAGGCAAAATACGTAATACGTGACTATGTAACCCGTCAGGTGCATTTAAAATATTCTCCAGAAATTAGATTCTATTATGATGCTGGTTTTGAAAATACTACTTTAATAGAAGAGCTTCTAAAAAAATAAAGTAGCTCTTTTTTATATATTATTTAACAGCACAATAAGCATTACTATAAATATTATAAAAACTACAAATATTGCAGTCTGTTGATTATGCATTGATGAGAGCTTTAATTTCGTTTGTATTTCTAAGCTTTCAATAGCCAGAGGTTCTGAAGTCTCTTTTTGAGATTTTTTGCTAAACCAGTTTGCATAAGAATAGAATAGTAAATCTCCAATAGCTTCAATAAAGTTTATGGGTTTTGTAATCTTACGCTTGCTCTTCCAAATCATTGCAAATACCAAAGCTGATAGAACGATTATTGTTTGTTTAAGTACATCTATACTTATGAAGGATATAGCTTCGAACGTTTCTATATGCGATAATACAGGTATATATTGCCCCCCAGCACCAATGACAATTAAAGCCATTATCATAAATATAATACTAAGCTTTGTGTATATGTTTAGTTTTATATTAAAAGACTCTTTTGCTGAGAAATATTGTTTCCAAGGTAAAACAAATACTGTCATGAAGCTAAGAAATAAACTAACGAAATAAAATGGGGTGCCAGAAAAGGCATCTGCTATAGATGATTTTATATAAAATGATGATAGGATAGGTAGATTAATCATAGTGGCAATTCCTACAACGAGCCCTGCTATAATAATTTTAGATTTAATTTTTTTGAAGTCTGAGCAATCATAAACTCCAGTTTGGTCAATCAAGCTAACAATAGAAAGGCTTAATAGAGATTTATAAATTATATGTACAAATAAATAGCTTACAGTAGCTAGAATTATTGTATCACTACCATAACTAATGCCAAGCAGCATAAAGCCCATAGCCATTATGGATAAATAGCAAAGTAGGCTAAGTATATTATCTTCAAACAGCACTTTCACTGCAGAATAAACCATCATAATAACAGCCATGTATTTTAAAGTTTCATAGCCTGCAAAAAGTTTGATTAATAGCATAACTGAGACTTTAGTAGTAAATGAAATTAAGTATAAAAACCCCGCTGGAGATGCTTTAGGGTAGTAATTTACCATCCAACCACTAAATGGAAAGGCTGCTATATTGACTAGCATGCCTACTAGCATTATATACAACATAACGCTGGAATATTCTGGGTTGTCCAATAATTCTGTAATTGGAACTATGGCTAGAGTATCTCCATTGGTAACTAGGTGAGCAATACCAATAATAATCATATTGCTGCTCATTAAGTGAGTAAGGAAATATTTTTTTGCAGAACGCAGACTAGCCCTGATACCGCCGGTAAAGATAATAAGGGAAGATACAACCATCATTAATTCTAGGCCAACAAAAATAGACAGAAAATCACCGGCTAATAAGCACAGAAAGGCAAAAGCTCCATAGCTACTGCCTAAGATGATTTCAGTCTTTTTGTTTTGACCAAGAGCGTATAAATTAGCTGTAAAAATCACTAATATAAAAGCTGCTCCAATGAGTTTATTATATGCGTCTCCCTCGTAAATTAGCGTGAGGGTAAAAAAATCAATAGTAGTTTTTTCTGGCAAAATATAAAGAAAGTAAGAGACAATAATTGGCATTAATAAAGCAATAGATCCGAATAAATTACTCTTTTTATAAGAGAGGATCATCATAATTGCTGATGCTAATATTATTATAGCTGGATGATAAATCATATTTTCCTTCTTATATAAACATCAAAAATTTATTTATGCCATGTTGAATCAAGAAAAACCCAACAACCCCGCTCATACAAAGTGCTATACTTAGTATCATAAACATGGGTAAACGCTTTTCGGCTTTGTGTCTAGAGCTAATAATTCTTTTGGAACTTTTATTTTGCAAATTTTCATCAAAATATGGCTTTAGTTTTAGGTGTAAGATAAAGTTCTCCGAAGTTGGCCTATAGATAAAAATGAGCATTTTGATTACGTATAGAGCTGAAAATAAAGTGCTAATACCAAGTGTTATCATCACTAGTATATTTTCTTGCTCAGCCGCAGCTAATATAATATAGAATTTGCTTATAAACCCAGCAAATGGCGGGATTCCCATTAGCGATAAACCAGCTATTAACATAACAAAGCTAGTTTTGGGCATAGTGCTTCGTATACCAATCAGTTCACCAATATGATATGAATTTTTTACGCTATAGATATTACCAGCTGCATAAAAAATACATATTTTAGTAAATGAATGGGAAATCATATGCATGACAGCTGCAGTCATACCTTTTTGAGAGAGTAAAAAGGCGCTCATTAATGCTATACTTAGTTGGTTTATGGTTGAATAAGCTAGCATCATTTTTACCTGTGTATACCTGATAGCTTGTATTGAACTATAAAGGATTGTAATAATAGGCAAGAATACTAGCCAATTATAATCTGCAAATAGAAGTTGCAGATATGCTAAGCCAAAAACATAAATTAGAACTTTATATATGCAAAATAATCCAGTTTTAACAACGACCGCAGCGTGAAGCAGGGCGCTAACAGGGTAAGAAGCAACCATTGCCGCAGGCAGCCAGCTATGTAGTGGATATATAGCTGCCTTGGCAATACCAAATATAAACATTAATAATAAGATAATGGCATATGTATCAGAGAAATATCCGGCAATAAATCCACCGGATGTAAAATTTCCATGTCCAACATGTGTATAGATTATAATAATCGCTGGTAAGAATAACACTAAACCACTAAGCATTAGTATCTTTAAGTATTGGAATAGCCCTTTAGCAACTTTTTCTCCACCTTGATGCGCGATGAGTGGGATAGTGCATAAAGTAAGGACTTCATAGCCTACAAACATTGTGAATAAGTTAGCGGAGAGTGCAACGATACTGCCTATAATTATACAACAATTCATAAAAAACAAAAAGCGATTACTGTCCTTCATTTGGTTTATTTCTAGGAATTTTATCGTATAAAGAATGGCGCATATCCATAATATTCCTAGTAAGGTTAAAAATATTAGCCCTAAAGGTTCAATATGTAGAGCAATAGAATATTTGCCTAGATTTAATGCAGTGAAATTCGTTTTGGCTCCGCTTAAAAACAACCAGTCTAGTGACAATATGCTAGTTAGGAATAAAATACTCACGGTTAACATAAGAAAGCTACGGAAATTAGTGTCTTCCTTAGAGGCAAAAGGAGTTATTAAGTTCAGAACACCAATGAGTAATGTCGATATAACTAAAAACTGAGGAGATATGAATTGTATCATTGTTATACCCCTATTAATGATTCGGTATATCCAGCAAAATTAGCCAGTTCTTTGCCATATATTAGAGTTATTATTTGTATTATGATTATGGCAACAAGACCATATAATTTTGTCTGTATTTTGATAGTGCCATGGGTTGTGGGACTAAAAAATAAAGCCTTAGCCAGCCTAAAATGATACAACAGACCAAGCATGCCGCTGAATATTACTACGATAAATTCTATAATTAATCCACGTCCTAGCAATAAATCAAATAATTTAATTTTAAGTAAGAACATGCTAGTTAATGGAAGGCCAGCGCTAAATATCAATGCAAAGGCCACCAGTATTTTAAATAGAGGGCGGCTTTCAATGGCTTTAAAATTTTCAAATTTTAAGTCATTAGTTTTGTTTTGTATATGAGCTATGATTGTAAATAGTGCAATTTTATTTATTGCATCAAGAACCAGCAGTTGGAATAATAAATCTCGTGCTGACCATATGGTGACTAAAAGAAAAACGTAACCTATCTGAGAAGCCGTGGAATATATCACTACTTTCTTTAATGTATCAGTTTTAAGAGCAAGAAATGTACAAATTGCAATTGTAGCCATTGCCGTTGGGCATAATACCATGGTTAATGCATTATGTATTACTTCTCCTTCGATAGTAAAGTGCATAAAACGCAAGATGATATACACTCCTAAGATACTAGAAATAGCAGCTAGGTAAGTTAGGATAAATGGTGCTGCTGAAGAATAAGCGCGTACCATCCAAAAATGCATAGGAAAAAATGCCATTTTTAATATGGCTCCAGTTAAGAAGAATACAATTGCTGTGGCAACTATTCGAGAATAATTGCTCTCGTGCAAGATGTTTGAGATGTCGGTGATATTTAAACTCCCAGTCATAGCTAGTAAAAATCCAATACCTATTAAAATAAGCGTTGCTCCAATAGTACCCAGTACTAGATAATCAAATGCGCCAACTAGTGCTTTTGCCGTTCTTCCTTTGGACATTAAGACATATGTGGCTAAGGAAGATATTTCAATTAACACATAAAGATTGAATAAATCATTGGTGCTAATTACTCCTAGATATCCTACATGAGCAAATAATATTAAAGCATAAAAAATATGCTGACGCTTATCGTCAATGTATTGAGTAACAGTTTCTTTTATTAGTTCTTTGCCAAATAATAAGAAGAATAATAAGACGGCATTAATAAATACTATGATTGGTTGGTTCAGAATATCTAAACGATATTCAATTCCTATAGGAGCTTCCCATCCGCCAAAAGAATAAGAAATACCTTCTTGCGCAAAAGGCATGGCATATAAAGAGAGTGCAAGGCCAAGTGCTGCACTAATTGTCGCTATTAACCAGGCAGCGAATCTATTAAAACTAATAGCAGATAATAAGGCTGCAAAAAAAAATATTAGGATTTGTAAAGCTGGTATGTGCTTGGCTATAATCATTACTTATCGGTCTCCAGCTTGATCAATTTCACTTTCTAAAATAGTGCCATATTCTTTGTATATCTGATAGATTAAAGCAAGACCAACAGACATAGTAGCAAAACCCACAACAATTGCAGTTAGCATTAATACATGCGGTAGGGGGCTGGAGAATATATGAGGACATATATCAGTATCGGCGCAAAGGTCTATGGGTACTATACCATCTGCAGTTTTACCCAGAGCTATGTAAAAAATCAAGACAGAACTTTGAAAAATTCCAAGGCCAATAATTTTACGTACTAAATTATCGCTAGTGAGCATGATAAATAATCCACTAGTTAGGATGATGACAGCAAAAAAATAAATTAAATTTTGCATATTATGTCTCCTTCAATAATAAATATATTAAACACATGATAGAAGCAACCGTTAGACCTACGCCAATTTCAATAGAAAATATACCAATATGCTGGCCCGTAATATCATGGTTTGCAATTGAGTTGTAATCTAAAAAATTATCGTTAAATATCAATGATATAACACCAGTTCCAGCATAAAGAGCTACCCCTAGGATTCCACAAATTATTAGCCCGTCTGTAGATAAATATTTATATAAATTTTTGCTACCAAAAACTAAATCATATGCAATGATTCCAGTAGCAAAAATAACGCCAGCTTGGAAGCCGCCACCGGGCGAAACTTCACCATTTAGCTGTATGTATATTGCATATAAAATAATATATGGAGTGATAAAAGGCAGAACTGTTTTAATGATTTTAAATTCTTTAAGCATGAGTTTTTTTCCTCCTTGAAATAATAACAAGTACGGCCAGGCCAGCTATTAGAATTACAGTAGTTTCTCCCAATGTATCATAACCCCTATAGCTAGCAAGTATAGCTGCAACAATAGATGGTATAGCAATATCATTTTTGGTATTTTCTATATAATATTTTGTTAAATGTTGTTGAAGAGGTGAGCTCTCTGTACCAAATTCTGGTAAATCTAAACTAGCCCAACTAAGGCATGCAATAAATGTAATACATAGTATAGAGGACATTATGACTTTGATTTTCTGAGGTTTTCCCACATCATCGCCAACTATTTTGATAATATTAAGCAATACACATGTTGAGAGACAAGCGCCAAGCGCAGTTTCTGTCATTGCTACGTCTGGTGCATCCATAAACAGGTAGCAAATACCAATAAAAAGGCTGAAAACTGACATGACAATAACTGATTCAATTAAGCTTTTACTTAGCATGAGACGAATACAAGTTATTACCATTACTAATGCTGATATCGCGAGTAATATTTCATCAACAGCAAAATTTAATTTAAATGGTAATTCAAAAAATTCAGTCATTGGCCTATTTTATCCTCCCTTTATTATCCACTTTATAGAGGAGAGAGGCTCTTCCTAGAGCATGAGTAGAAACTGGATTCAGCAAGAAAACAAGCGCTGCGATAGCTAATAGCTTAAATGAACTAGCGTAGTCTGGTTGCAGGATTGCTAATCCTATAAAGCATAAGGGACCGCCACAGCATTCAATAACACTTGCTGCGTGTAGCTTAGTATAAAAATCTGGAAAACGAAATAAAGCAATAATTCCAAAGGTAACAAAAAACATACCTATTAGAATCAATGTCCAACCTAAATAAAGCATTTTACGTTTATATTTTCATATCATTTATATTTTATTTTTACCCTAACTTAGAGCAATAAACAAGAAATATAAGGGATGTGGGTCACCTTATATTTAAAATAGTGTATGTAGGTACTTAGTGTTGATGAAAGAATCAGCTATAGCTAATGATATCTAACTTAAATCACATGGAGGTAGTTTTGGAAAAAGGTTGGGTCAGTTCAGATTTTATTGTGAAATCAAAAAGAAAGGACAATACGGTTATTTCAGGTTATGCAAGCGTTTTTGGAGTAATAGACACCCATAATGACGTGGTTTTAAAAGGTGCTTTTAAAAATACCGAAACCCGTAAAGTGAAGTTACTTTGGCAGCATGATGTTACTAAGCCTATTGGAATAATTAGTCTGCTAAAAGAGGATGAATATGGCTTATTACTAGAAGCTGAAATCAATAATAATACAGTAGCTGGCGCCGAAGCGGCAGAGTTGATTAAGCAGAAAGCTGTTGCAGGTCTTAGCATCGGTTTTGCCATTAATTCTTCAGATTATAACAAGGAAGGTTCTAGGGTGATTAACGATGTTGAGTTACGTGAAATAAGCATTGTTACTTTTCCAGCCAATCAGCATGCAGAAATTCAATACGTAAAAACATTGGACATTGCAGACTCTTTATTAGAACAAAGTAATTTAAATGAGTTAGCAAAATTAGTAAAGCAAATAGAGAATTATTAGAGAGATATATATGAATAACAAAATAGATGAAATTTCTTTGGATGTAAAAAATTTTTTAGGTCGTTCGGCAAAAGCAGATGAAAAAATCAAAGATATAGAGGGAAAAATTAATAAAATGCAAAATTATTTTTTAAGACCAGGGATGGAAGTTAATGTAAATCTAGAAGAAAAAACAGCTTTTAATAATTTTATTAGAAAAGATAAAAAATCTGATCTTATAACTAAAGCTTTTAGTGGTGGCGCTGAAGATGGTGGAGTATTGGTTACCTCGTCACTTAGTAAACAAATAATAACAGGAATTAATGCTAGTTCGCCAATGCGTCAATTAGCTTCTATAGAATCAATTTCAACCAAATCATTGGATATAATATTAGAAGATGGTGCATTTGCATCTGGTTGGGTGGCTGAAGCAGGTGCTAGGGATGTTACAGATACTCCGCATTTACGCAAAAAAACAATTCATGCACACGAAATATATGCACAACCCAAAGCAACTCAAAGCATTATAGACGACTCGGAAATTAATATTGATAATTGGTTGGTAGCAAGGCTAACGGATAGTTTTGTTAAATTAGAAAATGAAGCCTTTATATCTGGAAATGGTAATAACAAGCCATTTGGATTACTTGTTAATGCTGATGTGGAAAGAATAGAAGTAGGAGCTACCTTAGTATCTGCTACGTTGCTTAATTTAATTAATTCACTAGAAGAAGGATATTTAGCAAACGCTAGTTTCTTGATGAATCGTAAAACATTATCTGCTATTCAGGCGTTAACGGATGAGACTGGCAGATTTATATGGCAGCAATCTTTATCTGACCCTTTAAAGCAAACAATCTTCGGAGTTCCTGTGGTAATTAGTTCGCACATGCCTGATGTAGCTGAAGATGCATTATCTATTGCCATTGGTGATTTTAAATCTGCTTATAAAATAGTTGATCGTTCGAATATTGATTTAGTAAGAGATCCTTATACAGATAAGCCCTATATAAAATTCTATGCAGTTAAAAGGGTCGGCGGAGACGTTGTGAATCCTAGTGCCGTAAAATTTGCAAAATTTTCTGAATAACGTTATCACCTCGAGGCTCTTTTAGAGTCTCGAGGTACATATGAGGGGGAAATATGATAATAAACCATGTAGTTTCAAATATAAAAAACGTAGAGATATGGCCTTTAGAAGAAGTAAAAAATTACTTGCGTATCTCGCATGAATATGACGATAAGCTCATAGCGGATCTAACTGCTACTGCAATTGACGCGGCCGAATTATTTACAAGATTAAGTTTCCATATAAAACAAGTTAACTGCAAGGCTATTGGTGTTTCTGATGTTATACGATTAAAATACATTCCAATATTAGAAATTGGTGAAATTTATCTATTGGAGAGGGGGGCTAAGACTAATATCACTAATGATTTTGGTTACGTACATACAGATAATACATGCCTATCAATTGCTTCAAGTTATATTGGAAAGGATATTGAAATTGAGTATAAAACCGGTTATCGCGACAATATTCCTCGTTCAATTCAGCATGGAATATTAATGCATATTGCTGCCATGTATGAAAATGCTGAAAGTGCAGCGATTTTGTCTACTCAAATTAAAGACCTATATATTCCGTATGTAAATTGTAACTACCTTTTGACCCCCTATTGTAATGAACTATTGACCCCCTAAATACCTAAAAAAATAGACAAAAC